>JABUEW010000009.1 GCA_013314855.1 Bacillota bacterium
TCCCAGGCGACATAACGTTTTCGAGCAGTGTCCATCGTTTTTTATTTAGTTCATAAATTTTTTTCCGTACTTGTGATAATTGTTCCATAACATTTCTCCTTTCTAGTACGTTTAATTATTATTATATTACGTAATATTTTACCATAAAAAAGAACGAAATGCAACTATTTTTTTAGTTTTTTTTCGTCCTTTCTATAACTATTGATTTTACTGTGTTTCAAGACTTATTTTCTTATAGCAACTTTTAAGATAAAATTAATATGGAATATAGTAGTAGAACTGTTATTCTATATTAAATATGCATGTATAAGTAAATGGTTACATTAGTTAACATAATTCATAAGCTGTAGATAAACACAAATAAAAAACAATTGTGAAGGAGGGTTTATTTTAATAAAAAGAAGGTTCAAAATATTTATAATTACTCTAATGTTTTTATTAATATTCCCTGTTTTTAGAAACATAGCTTTTGGAAATAATATTAAAGTAAATAATCAAAATGTAACTGACAGTGATATTATTTCCTGTATAAGGTTGTTTATTGAATTAGACGACAATTTTTTTGGGATTGGAAAAGAGAATATAATTGTGTCGGGGAAAAGACGCCTGATTTTGACTCTGATAATATATAATAGATTATTGCGTGGAACTCTACAGCAATGATGGCATAGTTTTAGATATAAAAAAATTTTAAAAGGATGTGGGATAGGTGAAAAAGAATAGTTTGTATTATTTATCAATTATTTTAATAATATGTTTTGCTTTCTTTAATGGTTGCTTGTACTAAAACGAAAAAGGAAATAAATGCCTCAATAGAATACTATAATTTTGAGGAATCTGTAGAAATGTCCGATTTGATAGCTGAAGTTGAAATATTAAAGAAGATTGATGAAATCGATGAACCATACTGTAAAACCCTTTTTAGTGCCAGTGTTATTAAAATCTTCAAAGGTGAAATTGATGATAATAAAAATAAAGAAATAATCATAATGCAGGAGGGTAATAGTGAATGGATATACAATAATATGAGACTGTTTGAAGCAGGCGAAAAGTATATTCTTATCTTGAAAAAAGCTAAAGGGTACGAAAACACATATTGGATAATAGCTGGAGATGCGAATATATACACAATTGAAACTTTAGATAATAAAGAATATGCAATAAAAAATTCTATTAAAGATGAGAAATTAAAGAAGATACAAATTGAAGAAATGGAAAGTATAGTAAAGAGAAAGTGGGAAAAAAAATTGAGTAAACAGGAAAGGATTAAAAATATACAAGTAATGGAAAAAGAATCATTTGAAAATGAACTTATTGCTACAATTAAGGAAAAGAGTGATGAAAAATGAAAAGAAAGTTGATTAAAAAAGTAATATTGATATTGCTGAGTGGCTTAATTGTGTTAGTTAGTTTTTCAGAAACATTTGCACATCCCAGTAGTCAGAGTGGAATTATATCATGGGGAGAAGACATCGGTTGGAGTATTGATGAAAACAATCATACAAATGGCACTACTATAACATATGATTTTCGTTCCGGAGTTGAAAGCCAATATCAAACAATTACAATTAATGGTGCGGCGAAATGGAGCATAATAAATATCGTGAGAACATCATCTCCTGTTGGAGAGGTATATACGTATTCAGATGAAAATAGTTATACAGTCGCTGCTTTCTGTGAATACTCTTCAGATTCCAACGGTCATCTAACAAATTGGAAAATAAAAATAAATACTGCCAAGAATCCTACTGAAGTTACAATGGCTCATGAATTTGGCCATGCTGCTGGTTTAAATGATTTAATACGATGAAGAAAATAATAAGGATAAGCTTATGTATGGTATAGAAGACAGGACAGCTTCTAGTCCCACCTCATCGGATAATAAAGGTGTGATGGTTATTACAGGGCAGCATATGGACCACAATTTTTCTTCTTGGACATTCTATGATAGTAATACTCACAGGAAATCATGCAGTGTTTGCGATGGCTACGTTTCTAGTAATCATGATTATGAATGGATAATAGTATATGATACAAGTGGTAATGATATAGGACATGTAAAGGATTGTGTACAATGTCATGACAGGAAAGATTCCGGATTTCATGTTTGGTCAGACTGGTATAATGCAGGTGCTATAGGTGAACAACGTCATTGTACGGTTTGTCAGCTTTCAACTGAAACTCGGCCACATGATTTTGATGTATATTGGTTATATGGGCAACCACCTACTTGCTTATATGAGGGGATTAAAGTATACGACTGTAAAAACTGCTTATACGAATATCAGGAAATTGTTCCTGCACTGGGACATGATTGGCAGTGGATAACATACAATAGCTACAAAAACTCATCTACCTGCCCATATCGGCGATATTGGGAAGATGAAAGATGTACAAGATGTGGAATATGGCACTGGGTAGATAGATATTATAAGGTTTCAGAGAACCATTCTTGCGCTTGGTTTTAATCCAGGCATATATAGTATTTTCGGATATTTGGTGGCGTCTAGCTACCAGGGATACGTTACCAACCTCCTGGCACTCAGCCAAAATTTGCTCTTTAAATTCTTCGATGTACTGCCTCATTAACCTCACCCCCTAAAGTTATTATAGTTCTTACACGGAAATTTTCCAAATCCTTTAGGAGCCAACTAGGCTACATCTCAATTTTCAGGACAAGAGTTATCTGCATTAATTCCTGCTTTGATTTATGCTTTTTTACAAACTGGCTTTTCGGAAGAGTTGTTTTTCAGAGTTTTTTTAACCAAAAGGCTGATACACAAGTTTGGCTTTCAGGTGGGAAATATAGTACAAGGTTTACTGTTTGGACTTATGCATGGTATAATGTTTATATCAAAAGCGGGAGTATCTGGTGAGTTTATTATTATTTATTTTACTGACTGGTATGGTGGGTTGGTTAATGGGTTGGATAAATGAAAAACAATCAAACAGGTCTATTATTTCAAGTTGGTTACTTCATGGTTGTGCTAACACTTTAGCATCCGTTATAGCGATGTTTAATATTCTTTAGATATACCTTATAAAGAGTATATCTTTCAGTTGTTAAACCGTATTTTACAATGTGTCGTAAAAGTAGAATAATGCAAAGTAAGGATAATTTGCATTAGCTTCGATAAAGCTTGACTAGCACCTTGGGGGATAGCTTATTATGAAGGTGGAGGTGTTTAGAAATGTTAATTAAAGAAGTGTGCAAAATAACAGGACTTACCAGAAAAGCGATAGAATATTATGAAGAAAAGGGGTTAATTGCTCCTAGAATTGAAGACAACGGATATCGTAATTTTAGCAAAGAAGATGTTAAAAGGCTTAAAGAGATATCTCTATTGAGAAAACTAGGTTTAAACATAGCAGAGATACGTAGTGTTTTGGATGGAGAAAATAAAAGGGCAAATCTAGCTAAAATCAAATACCAAAAAGATTTAGAATTACAAAAGGACAAGAGAAAACAAGAGTTATTGAATCAGTTGATTGAAGGGAAAAATCTTGATGAAATTATCCATCAAATTGAGCATCTTGATAAGCAGCAAACAATCATGGAAAAATTATTAAACGCTTTTCCTGGGTATTATGGGCGGTTCCTTGCTCTTCATTTTGGCAGATTCATGAATAGCAGAATTTTGACTAAAGAGCAAGAGATTGCATATAATACCGTTGTTGAATTCTTGGATAGTGTTGAAAATTTCAGAATTCCCCCTGAATTGGAGAAGTTTTTTGAAGACGCGACTTCTTATATAGATACTGAATTAATGGAGAGTATAACTACAAATATGATTAAAGCTGTGGAGGATATAGATGACTATATAGAACAAAACAAGGACATTTTAGAGCAATATATTGTCTATAAAAATTCAGAAGAATATAAGCAATCACCCCTTTATAAGATACAAAGTCTTTTATTGGAATTTCAAAGAACCAATAGGTATTATGACGTATTTATTTCAAACATGAGGAAGTTAAGTCCTTCATATGATGAATACTATAAAAAACTTGAAAGGGCTAATGAAAAATTTGTAGAGCAGTATCCTGAAGTATCTACATGGTATAGCAAATAAAGCTATTGAGCATTATCCTTGGTAAATTAATTATAAAGTTACCTGCATTTCGCAAACAAAAAGACGTAAAATGTAATGAAATAACATAAATGGATGCAATCTACCTGGACAGCCCAAAAGAAATATATGATAATTCTCAGAATTATGTCCAATTAAAAAGGAGGCGTGGCTATGAGAATAATAAAAATTAGTCAATTTGTTGGTTGTAAAGGTAGGTGTATATTATGGAGGGGTTAGGTGCAGTATATGAATCCATCATGACACTACTTCCTGTAGAAGCACAAAAGGAACTATTGTCAAAGCTAAAATTATCTGAAGAAATAGAAGCATCCCCCGCAGGTGCAATACTAATAGGGATGTATTATTCAACATGATTATGGATGCAGGGAAAAAAGCAGGTATACCGCTTAGCAAGTTTATAATTGACACAACGTTATTGGAACTTGATGGCACATTCAAGGATGCAGCTAAAGTTACAACTGGGAGGGGAAGCAACTCCTTATCACAGTTGATAGTAAGCCTTGTTATTGCATCGGGTTCAAGGCTGCCGGTTGGATTTGGCGTATTAGCGGGAAATACAAATGATTCAACTACTCTGCCCGAGGTTTATAAAACAGTGAAAGGAATTGCTGATGACGGAGCCGTAGAATTTATTATGGACAGGATTTATTCAACAACGAGCAATATTCTGTTTTTAAAAGAACACCAGGATGAACGAATGGTATATTGGATATCCCCAAGGAAAAAGAAAAGTTGAAAACATAATCTTGCCTTTAGGAGTGAAGACTTACGCTATCGCTCGGGACACAGAGTTGAATCAATTGTTCAGGAAGATATTTTCATTACCTGAACCATTGAAATTGATAAAAGTCTTAAGCGAAGCAGAAATGGCCCAAGTAGACGATTATGTACGAAAATGGTACGAAGCATGGTTGAAAACAAAATCCTAAAACCCGGTAAAATTCAATGATCCTGAAAGAAGGTGAAAACGAAGGTTAAATAATTTTTCATAAAAGCCATAGGATTAATATAGGCCTGATAAACTCATTTTATACCAGGCATAAGGTTGTGTTACGCAAAAATACAGAGCCCAATTGAATTCCTAAGATATATTTGGTATGATTTATTTGTAAAATGATAGCAGACATAGTACCAGAGGTTTTTCAAAAAACGAAAATTGCCTCATGATAGATAACGAGGACGAGTACGGTTTTATGCGTACCGTATTCCAACGCTATCAGCGTAAAAGCTTCGGCATATTTTTTGTGGTGAACAGTGGTGGACAGCGTAAAGAAAGCATATCTTCAATGACGGGCCAATTTGGCGACGCAGACTGGCCGAGGGGAATACAAATATTTTTATAACTCACCTAATTGTGAATATCATAGTGAAAAAGGGTTAGATATTATTGATCTTGTTTACAGGCTTAAATCTCTTACTTTTTATGGTGCTGTAAGATATTTATGTGGGCTGTATAATATTTGCATAAAAGATACGGATATGAAATGGGTGCATGAACAAGAAGCAAAATATATTAGTAACATGGAGCTATTGTCTTACCGAACATTTGCGGAGCGATACAAAAACCTGAATAGAGTTATCAGATCGGGGACAAAGATTCTGCTGGAAATTAACCAAATTGGACTTGAAAATATTACCTATGAATACTTTAGTTTTGAAGGGCAGAGCGTTTTCTTTTTCTCTAACCGTTATTTGGCTCATCTGTATAATTTTTATCTAAGAAATCTATTATTTTTTCCTTCATACGTATACAGCTGCCGTTTCGCTTATACATCATTGAATTGCATATACGCATGTAAACATCATATACAAATGTTCGCATTTCATTGAAAGTCAAGAGCCTCATAAACTGATGCTCGTTTACAAGTGTGGATATATCCATGTCGGTTTTAGAGATGATCGAAAGGGTAATGGATAATAAATTATAAAAGAAACACTGCATGGCCATATACTGAGTCTTTTGTTTTTAAAATTATCATCGATAAGGGTATCCAGTATCTCCTGTACTCTGTCAAAATTTCCCATACTGAGACTGTTTGTGAGATCACTCTCTTTATGGATATTTAATGTCATATATTAAATTTTAGATAATATACTAATTATAAGGAAAAGTTATAAATTTTCGTTAGGAAAACGTATAATAACGTATAATTATGAAAAAAATTCACCTGATTATAATAAAAAAACCAATTTTCCAATTTATTATATTGCCCTTTCTTTTCTTTACCCTTATTTGTATAAGCATATTTTATATCCAGGGCATTGAAACTGCTATTAAAGTTTCATCTTCTTCCAATAACGATGACTTTAGTTTATCTACACCTTCGAGTAAGGGAGGAAAACTTGCAATTATCATAGATGATTTTGGCTCAAACAGGGATGGGGTAAAGGAAATGATGTCCATCGGCAAGCATTTGACCTTTGCTGTTATGCCTTTTCTCGCTTATTCGAAATCAGATGCCCAGGAGGCACATGAAAAGGGTTATGAGGTTATTGTCCACCTGCCCATGGAGTCTAATTATGGTAAAGTGAGCTGGCTGGGCCCAATGCCTATATTAGTGGGGATGAGTAGTGATAATGTGAAACGGATTGTAAGGGATTCATTTGAAAGTGTGCCTTATGCTGTTGGAGCAAACATTCACATGGGATCTAAAGCAAGCAGTAATGAAAGTATAATGTCCAGTGTTTTGGATGTTATTAAAGAAAAAGGGTTATACTTTGTAGATAGTCGTACTGCAGACCGCCCTATCGGTAAAAAAATAGCGGATGCAAAAGGAGTACCATGTTATGATAGAGACATATTCCTAGACGGGCAAAAGCCCAAGAGTTTTGTTAAAAAGCGACTGGAAGAAGCAGGTAAGATTACACTAAAAAAGGGTAAAGCGATAGCGATAGGTCATGTAGGAATCGAAGGAGGTAAAGTGACAGCAGAGGCTATTTCTGAAATGCTGCCTGAATTTGATAGAAAAAATATACAGTTGGTTTTTGTATCTGAATTAGGGGAATAATCTTTTGAAGCTAAACAGTGAATAAAAATAATATGGAAAACCTGATAAGGTAGTGCTTTATGAGAAAGGTAAAAATAGTAGTGCTTAATAAAAAAATTGTATGTTTAACTGCTTTAATAACGTTTGTTATACTTTTTATGTCGGTGTTGTTATTTATTTATTTAGCAAATCTGCCGTCAAATATTTTTGTTGACCCCAAAAGTGGAATAATTGTCATTGACCCCGGACACGGAGGTATTGATGGAGGAGCAAATAAAGACGGGATATTGGAAAAAGAGATTAATCTTTCTATATCAAAAAAGCTTAGAATTTTATTGGAACAAAAAGGTTATAAAGTAATTATGACAAGAGAAGAAGATGTTTCATTGGACAGCCTGGATAATTCAAGCAGAAGCAGACATCAAAGGGATTTGAATGCAAGGGTAAACATTATAAACAGTAGTAATGCACAATTATTTTTAAGTATCCATGTAAATTGTAATTTAAAAAAGCCTACAACTGACGGGTCTATTGTGTTTTACAGCGACAAGTTCTGGCAAAATAAAGTGTTGGCTTACTGTATTCAAAGGTCGCTAAACGGAATGATAGTAAACGGTAAAAAGCGGACAATACACGACCCACAACAAGCCAACTTTTTTATATTAAGTTACTCTAACGTACCGGGTGTTATAGTTGAAACTGCCTTCATTTCCAATACAGAAGAGAGAAAACTATTGACAAAGGAGGAATTCAGAGAGGAAATTGCAAAAGCAATATCTAATGGGGTGGAACGCTACTTAAATGAACCAGGCTTTGTTTTTGCTCCAAATGAATTAAATAAACAAAATGATTTTTCATCTAAGTTTTATTCTCCTATCTTGCCCTGATTGTAACAGGGGTGCCATGGCAATCATTGCCAGAGACAAAAAAGACATTGTCACCTTTGGCTCTGAAGTATCTTGCCAGCACATCTTCCGGCAATAATGCGGCAATATGGCCAATATGCAATGTAAAGTTTCTGAAAACATTTTTGTAAGCAAACAAACTATTTAATATATATTAGCTGCTTCCTGCTGTTAAAAAAGCCCCTATAAGACAAGTAACAGGCAATAAATGAAGATATGGAAGTTGTTGAAAGCAGCATAAACGTAACCATTATCTGATACTTTATTGCTTCCAACGGCGATGTCCCAGCAAGGATTAACCCCGTCATCATACCAGGGAGTGATACAATACCTAATGTTTTCGCAGAGTCAATCGTCGGCAACATACCCGTTTTTATCGAGTCCCGGATAATTTCGATTGAAGAAGGCAGTATATCTGCTCCCAACGATAGTTTTGTTTCCACTTCATCCCGTTTGTTTTTAAAATCAGACGCTATCTGCTTATAACATAGTCCCAACGCAACCATCGAATTGCTGATAATCATACCGCTGACAGGTATAATTTGGTATGGCTCATATTGTATTGTTTTCGAAAAAATAAGGATTGCTAAAGTTACTAAAGTTCCTGCTGCTATAGACAAGAAAGATATGGTAAGCCCATTTTTAATAGCCTTTCCTCTTTTTGCGGCGTTATATGCAGCGTTAAAGGTCATAAAAAGAAGCAACAATGTTGTAAAAATAGGATTTTTTAAGCCGAAAATATATTCCAGAACGTATCCGACGGCAACAAGCTGAATTACAGCCCTAATTACACTAATAATGGTTTCCTTTTCAAGTTTGAGTTTTTGCGAATAGGAAAAGAAAAGTGTTACCAATACGAGAGAAGAAGCGATAAGTAACGATGTTATATTGATTGTATTTGAGCTATTCATTTTAATACCTCCAATGATTTAATTTCGCCGGCTTCTATTGTCAAAAGTTTGTTTGCGTATTTCCTGCTTTGTTCAGGGCTATGTGTTATCCATAAAACAGTAATGCCTTCCTTATTCAGTGAAACTATGACGTTTTCAACGATTTTAGTATTGTCTACATCAAGGGCAGAGGTGATTTCATCTAAAAGCAGGACTTCTGGCTTGAATAGTAAGCTTCTAATCAGTGCTATCCTTTGCTTTTCGCCCCCTGAAAGGTTTTTTACGTCTTTATTCAGAAAATCGGTTGTCATATTGAACAAGGAAAATAGCTCATTAATTCTATTTTGGTCGAGCTTAACGTTCCTAATGGAAAACGGGAACCTAATGTTATCCATCACTGTATCACCGAAAAGATAAGGCATCTGGAAGCAATACGCTATACTTTTCCTCAATTCCGTAGGATTGTACTCGGTAACATTTTTACCTTTGTATGTAATATTTCCGTTGGTGGGACTGATTAAGTGGCTGCAAAGTTTAAGGAACGTACTTTTACCGCTGCCCGACGAGCCAACAATTGAAATAAAATCTCTTGGCTCGATGCTTACCGATATATTTTTAAGAATAGTTTTACCGTCACTATCAAAAGATACATTTTGAAATTCAAGCAATGACAAAACAAGCACCTCCATATTTTATTCGTTATCATGAGAGAATAAGGCGTCTTTGTTGACGTTACTTAATAGTTCCCCAAGCAGTTCCTTTAGTTTCTCTTTTTTATCCTGGTCAAGAGTATTAAAAAAATTCTTTGAAAATAGCTTATCCTCTTTTATATGTTTCTCTACAGCTTTTTTCCCCTCAAGCGTGGTTACGAGTTCTATGGCTCTCCTGTCTTTATTTGTCCTTAACCTTTCAATCAATTTTTTATTTTCCAGCCTGTCGATAATCCCCGTGAGGGTAGACGGTGGGATGTTGTACTGCTTTGAAAGGTCTTTGACTACCATTTTTCCGTTAAAATATATCCTTTCTAAAACATACATATCTTGGGGCTGAATGTTTGAGGTTTGAAGCTGATATTCATTCTTGTATTCGAAAACTTCCAGGAGTTTATGGATTAAAGTATTTTCGTCCAAAATGTGACCTCCTTATTACATATTTACGAGTATCATAAATTACGATACTCGAACTATAATAATCATACCACTTTTTAATATTATCATCAATAAACTTTTATTATTTTTTTCCGAGTTATTATTTAACTTTCAAATCAGTTATAGTATTATAATTTATATTTGCGAAATATCGAAAATAAGAAAAGAGTAAAGTAATAAATGGTCGGTCATAAAGAGCTGTACAAACTCCATGCAGATTTCTGTAAATTCATGGCCAATCCCAAAAGGATTGAAAAACTGAAGAAGGTAAATGACCTTTGCATCGTGGGATGTGGATTTATTGGAGTGGAAATTGCTGAAGAATGCCGCAGAAGACGTCCAGACCTTAACATAAGCATTGTTGAAATGTTAAGCCACTGTCTTCAGCTTGTCTATGATGGGCATAGGTGCAGCGGCAAATATTAAGCTGGTAGAAAAGGCAGATCTTGAAATTGGTCCTACAAAAGGAATTCAGGTCAATCGGTATATGCAGACAAGTGATGATGATATATTTGCGTATGGAGACTGTGCTGAAAAAGTTTCATTTTTTGATGGAAAGCCGTCTAATTTAAAACTAGCTTCAATGATTTTTATAGTGTGAAACTTTAGCGCTATTAAGATTGCTAATTACAGATGCTGGTAAGTTGTGGTACATATTACTCCGGATAGACAACCGGAACAACATCCTTCATAAAACTCGTAAATGAATATTTTTTGTATTTTTCGGATGAGCAAGGATAACTAAAACTATAAATTGCTACAGGTTGGGGTATCTCAGCAGATACTTAAAGTTGTTGACCGTTTACTTTTGAAAATGACTATGCTTTAGGTATTGATTTTGGGCTTGACAACCTTGCAACATGTGTTTCTTCCAAAGATGGGCGTCATTCATAATTGACGGCAAAAGAATCAAAAGCATTAACCATCATTGGAATAAAGAAAAAGCAAGGCTTCAATCTATAGCCGACAAGCAAAATATTAAAGGTGTAACTAAAAAAATAGCCAGAATTACTGTTAAACGAAACAATCAAGTAATGGATGCAATTCGTAAAACTGCAAGGTATATAATCGACTAACTGCGTAGAAAACGGTATCGGCAAAATAATTGTTGGCTACAATCCCGATTTTAAAAGAAATATTAATATTGGGAAAGTTAACAGCCAAAACTTTGTCCAAATACCAACCGGCAAGATCCGTGAACAATTAGCCAACCTTGCGGAAAGATACGGTATTGAATGCCTGGAGCAGGAAGAATCCTATACCAGCAAAGCGAGCTTTTTAGACGCTGACGAAATACCGTTGTATAATACGGATAAGCCACAAGAATACGAGTTCAGTGGCAAAAGGATTAAGCGGGGACTGTATTAATCATCAAACGGCTTAACTATAAATGCCGATGTTAACGGAGCTTGGAATATAGTGCGTAAAAGTAAGCACAGACTGGATTACCAGCGAGTGTGTAAAGGGCTTTTGGCAAACTCTTTGAGAATAAGGCTTACTTAGCAAACTTCTCAAGAATCCCACGGCTTTAGCCGTGCGAAGTGTCAAAAAAGTTTATAAGTACCTCAAGGAAGCTATTGAAACTGGGAATTGCAGTGTTGTCAGAAGGAAGTAGAATATAAGCTCGTCAACTGGAATATGAAAATAAGAGAAACTATGAGAAAATTTAAGCTATAGGGCAAATTCTAAGAATAAAAGGGGTTAATTCGACTGAAATATTTTAAAAAATAAGACATTATGAGAAAAAACAATGCCGAACACTCAATAATTGATGGGTGTACGGCTATTTTGTTTTAGATTCATAATTCAAAAAAATCTGGAAATACTATTCTTGAACAAATAAGTTCCATCTTCAAAGCAACAAAATAGATATTTTGTTACATCATAAAAAACAAAAAAGAATAAGAATTTACGTTATATTATAGTAAGGCTGAGACAGCGGCTGTTAATATTAAGGGGATTAGTACATGAAGGGGATGGGACAATGCTTCAAATTATTGACGAGGAATTATTGAGGTACATAAAAAGCAGTGAGTCCGAATTCAATACTTTGGCTGAAATTCATAAGCTGCTTCTTCAAAACAATATTAAGTGTAGCATAGAAGAAATCCGCCAAAGGGTTGGCATGCTGTACCGGGATGGCTATCTAGGAAATGAACCTACAGGTGATGGTGTAAATATATACTATATCATTTTCCATCCGGAGTACCAGGAGTAAATTAACTAAAAACACCTTTTTTTCACAATAAAATTCTAGATTTATTTGTTGGACAGATAATTGTGTTCGATAAATTGGACAAAACGGTTAAGTCTATATAAGTCTATAATCGAACGCTTTATCGGATAAACTTGTTCCTGTAAAAAAACAGGCTTATAACATAAGGAGGTAGAATTGTTTATGGAAAAAAAACTTGCAAAACCGTCAAACATTAAAGATGAAAAGGGAACAGCACATGTATCTGTTCAAACCGCTGATGAAATGGAAAGGAAAAGAGAACTTGCCAGGAAGCAGGCACAAGATAAGGTAAAGGCCAGAACGCTGGCTAAGCAGCAGCAGTTGGCGGAAAGAATTGCAGCAGCTACAGAACAGCTTGCTTCTGGTATTGAGGAAGCCAGCAGTGCTGCGGAAGAACTTGGCGCTACAATGGCGCAGATAGCCAAGGGGGCTAGTGAGGCTTCTTCAGCGGCAGAAGAGTCAAGAGCCGCCATTAACCAGATAGACAAGGCTTCGGTAGTAGCTGACAAGAATGCAAAGGCATCCCTAGAAAGGGTGGATGCTGCAAAGGAACTCACCGAGAATACCTCAAAGGACATAGAATTGTTGATAAAGGGGATAAAGGAATCCGCTGATAAAAACCTGGAATCGGTGAAACTGGTAGCGGAATTGGAGAGGCAGTCCAACGAGATAGGGGAAATCGTACAGGCAGTAGTCAGGATTGCTGACCAGACCAACCTGCTTGCGTTAAATGCCGCTATAGAAGCTGCTAGGGCAGGTGAACACGGAAAAGGATTTGCGGTGGTAGCGGATGAAGTTAGGAATCTTGCCGAAACCTCAGAAAAGTCGGCAAGAAATATCAGGGAGCTTGTAAATGAAATACAAAATAATGTAAAAGTTGTTGTGGCCGATATAGAAAATTCAGGCAAAGTTGCCAATGAAGAAGTTGAAAAGGCAAAGAAAATTACTGAAGCCCTTGTGAAAATAAATGAGGAAATCGTTTTGGTACAAAAGGGCGTTGCTGAGATAGCTCAGAACGCGGCGGATGCAAATAAAGGAGCGGGTGAATTCCTTTCAATGGCTGAGCAAGTTGCGGCGGCTGCAGAGCAACAAAGCAGTGCTGCAGAGGAAGTGGAGAAGTCACTTCAGATGCAGAACAAAGCTTTTATTGAATTGAATGCAGCTGCGGCAGACCTGGCCCAGATGGCTGAAGACCTCAAGGTGTCTACAGATGCACAGAAATCCTCAGAGTCTCTTGCGGCCGCTGCCGAAGAACTGTCAGCAAATGTGGAGGAAGCAAATTCAACTGCGCAAGAGATATCAAAAGCTATGGAACAGATAGCTTCCGGTGCCAAGGCTCAGAGCGAGCTTACCGAGAAAGCTGCTACGTTGGCTGAAAAACTTGCCGTGGCTGCAAAACAAATGAACGAGAGGGCTAAATATTCAGAGGAAAAAGTAGCAGAACTTCAAAAATTGTTGGCGGACAATAAAATTGCAGTTGATAATATGATTGCCGGTATATCGTCCTCAGCAGATGCTAGTGTTGTGTCGGCTAAAAATATAAAGAACCTAGAAGAAACCACCAGAAAAATTGATAAAATCGTTGATGCCATAGTCAATGTAACTATACAGACCAATATGCTGGCTGTAAACGGTTCTATTGAAGCGGCAAGGGCAGGGGAATTTGGTAGGGGGTTCTCTGTAGTTGCCGGAGATATTAGGACTCTTGCCAATGAGTCTGCAGAAAATGCAGACAGGATTAAGGATCTTGTAAGAGGTATTCAAAACCAGATTCAAAGAGTTGCAGCCGATGTTGAACTTTCAAGTAAAACCTTATTCGCAGAGGTAGAAAAAGCAAAGAAGACAACTCACAATTTGAATGTGATTGAGGAAAGCATGGTGAAGATACTAGCAGGGTCAAGGGAAGTCCTAAAGGGTTCAGAGGAGTCACTGGTGGCTCTGGAGCAAGCAAGAAAGGGTGTAGAACAGATTGCTGCGGCTGCCCAGGAAGCCAGCAAGGGAGCCCAAGAGGCAGCTAATGCTGCAGCCGAACAGGCAAAAGGCTTGCAGGAATTGGCTGAAGCTATTGAAGAGATTTCCGGATTGGCCGACGAACTTCAAAATATGTAAAGAACGGAGGGAATAGTTATGGCTTCTGATATAAACAGTGCCAGTTTTACCGAGCGTCAGCTGGTTACCTTCCTCCTCGGAGAAGATGAGTTCGGGGCCGATATCATGGATGTAAAGGAGATTATCAGGGTTCCTGAAATTACAAAAGTGCCAAATTCCCCCAGCTATATTGAGGGTGTATGCAACCTAAGGGGAAACATTCTACCTATCATAGATGGAAGAATGAGATTCGGTCTGGAAAAAAAGAAAAAGGATGAGAACAGCAGGGTGCTGGTCATTGATGTAGACGGTAAGGCAACAGGAATGATTGTAGATAGGGTTTCCGAGGTGATGAGGGTAAATACGGCGGATATAGAGGAGACGCCGCAGATTGTAAAAAATGTGGATTCAGACTACCTGAACGGAGTTGTAAAGCTGGATAATGGAAACAGGCTTGTAATGCTTTTGGATGTTGTCAAGGCTGTAAATAAAGACAGCATAAGAATTAGTCATATGGGAGGGAAAAAAGAGGATATAGAAAAAAGTGGGATAAGGGAGGACAAAACAACTATTGAATCTTCTGAGGAAGAACAACTGGTTTCATTCCTGCTTGATAAAGAGGAGTTTGCCATTGGAATCATGCAGGTCAAGGAAATAATCCGCGTGCCTGAAATTGTAAAAGTTCCAAACTGTGAGGCTTATGTGGAGGGTGTAGTATCTATACGCAACAATTTACTTCCTATTCTAAACTTAAGAGTTTACTTTGGTATGGTACATAAAGAAATTACAGATCATACAAGGGTTCTTGTGGTGGATATGGGTAACTTTACAGCCGGAATCATGGTGGACAAGGTTTCGGAGGTTTTAAGGGTACCGGCAAGCATTATCCAGCCTCCCCCCAAATTTTCTAAACAAAGTAGAGAACAACTCAAGGGAGTGGCAAAACTGAATAACGGCAAACGGATGATACTTATGCTTGAACCATCACAACTAATCTCTGTTGATGAGTACAGCTCAATCAGCAGTACAGCCGGAGTACAAGAACAGGCTGAACAGGAAAAAAGCACTGAAAGGCAGTTAATTGACGAAGAACAGTTGGTCACTTTCAAAATTGATATGGAAGAGTACGGCATAAAGATAACTAATGTGCAGGAAATCAACAGGATGACGGAAGTTACCAGAATACCTCGGGCACCGTACTATATTGAGGGTATTGTAAACCTAAGAGGGAATATCATTCCAGCACTGGATTTAAGGAAGCTTTTCGGGCTTTCTGAAAAGCAAAAAACAGATGCAACAAGAATCATTATTGTTGATTTAAATGGTAAGAAAACCGGAATTGTAGTAGATTCGGTTTCAGAAGTTCTCCGGTTTGAAAAAACGCTGATTGAGCCCCCGCCGGACATATTAAGCAGCGGTATAGACAGTGACTATGTAGAAGGTGTCGGTAAACTCAACGATGGCAAAAGAATGGTTCTAATACTGAATCTGGATAAGGTTTTGAGCTTTAATAAAGTTGCAGTTTAACCGAATTTTACCCTCACGAGTGGGCAGATAATGCCTACTCGTGGGTAGACCTGATTAATTAAGTATTTGCAGCAGGTGATGGAATGAACGATAAAATAAAAGTACTGCTTGTAGATGACTCGGCCTTGATGAGAAAAGCGCTTAAGGAAATTATCGTGACAGACGGAAGCCTTGAAGTGGTGGGTACGGCAAGAGACGGACAGGATGCCATTGAAAAGGTGCATAAATTAAAGCCAGATGTAATTACCATGGATATCAACATGCCAATTATGGATGGTTTGACTTCCATGCAGTATATTTTGAACGATTATCCGGAAATACCTGTTCTAATAATAAGTTCCTTAACTACAGAAGGTGCATTGACTACCTTTGAAGCTTTGGAGCTTGGTGCTTTTGACTATGTTGCCAAACCTGCGGGGACTGTATCCTCGAATATATATATTGTAGGAAGGGAAATTATACAAAAAATAAAAGTGGCATATAAGAGCGCCAATAAAAAAAGCATTAGAGAAAGGATTAAAAGGCGGAATGCTTCAGTTCAACCAAATAAGGTTGCACCTGTAAGAAAAGCGGATATATCGCAAAGTACGGGCCTTTCAAAAATTGTTGTCATTGGTATTTCTACAGGTGGTCCGGGTACTTTGATGGAAGTCTTACCAATGCTTCCTCCCAACCTAAAAGCAGCAGTGATTGTAATACAGCATATGCCGCCATCATTTACATCTTCATTTGCAAAAAGGCTCGCTGATGCTTGTCAAATTCCGTTTAAGGAAGCAGAAGCGGGAGATATTCTTAGGGATGGCAGAGGATTCCTTGCCGCGGGAGGTTACCAACTGCTAGTGAGGCGTGAAAGAAATATGCTGCGCCTTTCAAACAATCCCAAGACTGTTTTTATGCCATCGGTTAATGTAACCATGGAATCTGTTTTAGATACATATGGAGGTAAAAATGTTATAGGTGTACTTATGACCGGCATGGGAGACGATGGGGCGGATGCAATGGTGAAAATAAGAGAAGCCGGGGGTATTACAATTGCAGAAGACGAGTCTACAGCTGTGGTTTTCGGCATGCCTAGGGAGGCAATTGAAAGAGGTGGAGCAGAGATTGTAGTGCCGTCTTACAAGATGGCCGATGAGATTGTAAAATCTGTTAATAGATAACAGTTCGAAAATGGGGATGCTGTATCAACGGGCATAACAGTAAAATTATAGGTACAAATGAGGAAAATGCAGGCATGGTATTTGCAATAACGTTACCATTGATGGATAGGCGGTGGTTTTAGTGAATTCAATGCTCCTGGCATATTTGGAGGAGACGGAAGACATGTTTCAGAAGGCTGAAGAATGTCTTATAAGGCTTGAGAAAGGTTATTCAACTGAAGATGTCAATGAACTTTTCAGAATTGCACATACCATTAAGAGTTCCTCCTATATGGTAGGATATGAGGATATAGGTAATTTGATGCATAAAGTGGAGGATATGCTGGATTGTGTCAGAACAGGAAAAATTAAGTTTGACCCGAACTTAGTTTCTCTTTGCTTTGAAGGTTTTGATACTGTTAAAATGATGTTGCAGTGCAAGAAGAATCTTGATGGTGAATCAGACAGAGCAAATCTTGCTAACGCTGTCTTAAAAGTTAGTAAAATGATAGATTCTTCCTTAAAATTATCTACAAAAAAGGAAGAAAAAATTCTTGCAAAGCAAAAGGAAGGTGGAATTGTTACTTCACTTCTAAACAAAAAACGGTTTGGCAAGAATATGTTCTACATATATTTTATTATAGAAAAAGATGCTCCTATGGTTTCTCCTGTTTTTATGATGATTCTCAAAAGCGTTGAAAGTGTCGGGTCTCTTGTTTACACAAGCATCTCTGATGAATATCTGTCCGGCTCTTATTTATGCGAGGATATCAGAATATGTGATGTTATTCTAAGCACAGACCTTGATGAAGCTGAACTTTACGCCTATTTTAACCTGTCCTACGTTGAAAAAATAAATGTGGTAAATATATCAAGAAGGAAAATGGACGAAAATGACATTCCGCTCACTCAGACAAACCAAACCATATTTGAAATATTTTTCGATGGTTATATAAAACTCTATCATTTGCTTTTTAAACAGCCTATGGAATTTGGTTCCCGTGAGGGGGAAACGGCACGGCTTCAGCAGTGGTATACATATATAAATAATTTTATCGGTAAGATGGAGCCAAATAAAGCGATCATGAGTTTTGCTGAAGAAATCAATGCATTGTATAATCTTATAATATACTTCATAGCAGAACATGTTAAGGAAAGTGAAATGCTTGAATCATTTATACGGGATCAGTACACCAAATTGCTGGAAAAAGCTTACAAATATGTACGGGGTAAATTTATATATGGACTGTTCAGACCCAGAAATAAAGAATTTATCTCAAGATTCAAAGAGTATATTGGACTGGTGAATAAGTCATTCATCAGGAAAATATTCCTTGATATGAGGGAGATTTCAGTTGTAGAAGTACATGAACTAAAAGAATTGATCGATGAAAAAAGACAATTAGAACGGCAAGGAATTGAAATAAATATTATTGCAAATGGACCGTATGCAAGGAGAATTATAAATATATTTGATTCAATTAAATCAATAGAGGAATTCAAGATGTTCAGTACCGAGTTGGATGCGGTTATAGGTAGAGGTATATAGGTATTAAGTATACAAATTTGAAGTACAGGAGTAATATAATTTCCCAAAACAAGGAGGGGTAGACGGATGAGCGATTACAGTATCATGATTGTTGACGATGAGGAAGGCATACTGGAGAATTTAAAAAAGAGTCTTGTCCTTGCGGGCTATAAAAAGGTGGAAACTTACTCAAGTCCTATTAAGGCAATGGAGATATTTAAGGAAAAGAAGTACCATATTGTTTTGGCGGATATTGTAATGCCCGAAATGGATGGTATTGAATTTCTAAAGGAGGTAAGAGGGTATGATCCTATGACACAGGTAATTATGATGAGTGGTTTTTCTACCATCGACAAGATTCTGTCGTGCCTGGAATATGGTGCGAATGACTGTATCTTAAAACCCTTCAAGAACGACAATTGTGTATTGGAAGTTGTAGAGTATTCTGTGAAAAAGCTTGATAGATGGAAGGAAGCTATTAAAGGTGTCGTAAAGATAGCCTTGTGAAGAGGATGTGTATCATGAGCAAGAATAAAACAGGGTTCGATCAAAAAGAACTGGCAGCCCTTATTGAAAGGCTGGTAAGAGAAAAAGAAAGGCATCAACAGGAAAAGATTGCACGAAAAATCGGAGAGATGAAACATGAGCAGACTGCAGAATGTGTTGCTGAACTGCTTTATTCAGATGATGCTTACGTACGCAATATAGCCATTGAGATACTGATATATCTTGGGGAAAAGGCACTGCCTGTTCTGGAAAGGAAACTGTATGACAAGAATAGAAATATAAGGAAATTTTCACTGGATGCATTAAGGAATATAAGAACAATTCAAAGCTGTGAAATGGCATTAAAGGCTCTTGATGACCCTGATGAAAATGTAGTGGAGGCGGCTATCGAGGTTATTATGGAACAGCAATATGCCGATGCATCAGGAAGGCTTGTAGAGATGTTGAAGAGGACAGACAGCGTATGGGTTCTTGATGCATTGATCAGGGCATTTGGCAGACTTGGGGCAAAAGGTATCGCAGATGAAATTGAAGAAAAGATATTAAGTCTCAATGCAACTACTATTGAAAAAAACATTCTGATAAATACATTGGTTAAAAGCCTTGGAACTATTGGTTCATCTCAGGATATAGAAAAGATTTTGAATACTTATTCAGTACAATACATGGTGAATGATTCGAATCTGATTTTTGGATTAAGTGGTCTTATAGTAAACAATAATGTAAGCATACTTCCAAATGAAGTTATTTTAAAAATTGAAAATATTTTCAAGAAGTACCGGGATTACAGCGATGCGGAACTAACACTACTTTTAATAGCTGCTTCAGTTAAACTTAAGCTTGTATTTTTCCTGGACGATGTTAAAGAAATAGTTTCCTTGCATAAAAGAGAGGAATTTTTTATTGAAAATCTTCTTGACCTTATTTGCAATTTAAATAATATTCCCCATGATTTTGTAAGTAAAATGCTATATAGTGAGGAACGTGAATTAATACTAATTGGGCTTAATCTGATATATAAAAAGCATATATGCGGATTTAATAGCATAGTTGAAGAACTGTGCTATTCTGAAGACAATGAGATATCGAAATTGGCAATAAATATTATTTCAGACCTGGATTGCTACAAGAATATCTGCTTACTTGAGAACTTTACGGATTTTAACGAAGAAGCGGCAAAAATTGCTGTTGAAGGCGTAAACGTACTAGATGCTAATACGATTGATTTTCTTTTTTCAAAACTTGAACACAAAAGTCAGAAAGTCAGGAAGGCTGCATCTGCGAAGCTTATTTCTCTTGCAAGTGAAATATGTATAGAAAGGCTTGAGGGAATTGTAAAGCGTAACCATGGTGAAGAAGGGCTTGAAGCACTGGAGGTTATGTTTAGGTTTGACAGAAATCTCGCATGGAAATATATAGCTGCCAGAATGGATAGCTGGGACGATAAGGTTAGAGCAGGACTGGTTGATATTATTGAAGATTCGGATGACAGCACTTTCTACAATTTTATGGAAACAATGGTGAATGATCCCTCTTATATGGTGAGAAAAAAGGCAATAAAGGCTTTATGTAAGAGGATAGAAGATAGAAGTTTGCAATTGCTTGAAAAATTATTGCAGTACGAATCTAACGTCGCAAACAGGAAAGATATTATCTCAAATCTATACAAATTTAACAATGACAAAGCGTTAAAAATAGCAATGGATGCGGCAGGAAGCAGCAACCCATTAATTCGGATTGCGGCAGTAAAGTCACTGGAATTGTTTAATGATGAACGGGCAAATAGTGTACTTAGAGAAATGTTGAAGGACCAGGTCGAGGAAGTGAGAAAATTGGCAGAAAGAGCATTACACAGGGGAGAGATGATTGAGTGATTTTAGACGATCAATTGTTTGACAAATTTGTAAAGTTGATTTATAAGAAAACAGGAATATATTATGATTGCAATAAAAAGTATTATGTTCAAAAAAGGCTTGAAAAACGTGCTGAAGCCTTGGAGATGGAAACATTGGACGACTATTACCAGATGCTTAAATTTACTGATGACCCATTAGAGTTTGAAAAACTGATTAATGAACTTACGGTAAATGAAACATATTTTTTTCGTGATTTTCCGCAGCTTAGGAACTTTGCTGAAGACGTCCTGCCTTTGGTTGTAAGAGAAAAAAGGAATAGTAGAAGGCTCAAGGTGTGGAGTGCAGCGTGTTCCACTGGAGAAGAACCCTATACTTTATCCATTATTCTTCAAGAAATGTTTGACAATCCTGATGAGTGGGAATTGCAGATTCTTGCTTCCGACATAAATACAGAAGTACTGCATTTTGCCAAGATCGGATTGTATGAGAACAGGGCAATCAAGGATGTGCCGCCTGAATATTTGGAAAAATATTTTACAAAGCGTCATGACAAGTACCTTGTTAATCTTAATGTTCGAAGGCTTGTTACATTCAAGCGGATAAATCTGGTGGACGAATATGAAATGAGCGGTGTAAGAGGGTGTGATTTTATATTCTGCAGAAATTGTCTTATATATTTTGATGATGAATCAAGAAGAAGTGTTTTATCAAGTTTTTATGAGAGCTTGAATCCTGGAGGTTTTATATTTCTCGGGTACTCGGAGTCAGTAGGAAGGATATCGTCAGCTTTTAAAGTTCAAAGAATAGGGGATTCAATAGTTTATTCAAAACCAAAATGAGGGGAGAGGTAATATGAGGCAGGATACTAAAAAAAGAATTCTGATTGTTGACGATTCTGAAATGGTCAGGAATTTCCATAGCTATATTATTAGAATGTTTGGTTATCAGACCGGAACTGCCGAAAATGGAGCTGTTGCTTTGGAAAAGTTGCTTACTGAAGAGTACCAGTTACTTGTAACGGATATAAATATGCCGAAAATGGACGGTTATGAATTGATAAAAAACGTACGAGAAAATGGTATTTCTATTCCTGTTATTGTAGTTTCTACCGAAGAAGAATACAAGTTAAGATTCAGCGGAGAAGAGCTTGGACCCAATTTGCACATTGTAAAGCCGACAGACCCTGAAAAGTTGATAATGGCAATTAAAATGCTTCTTTAGTGCTAAGGAGTGTGGATTATGAGCAACAGTTTTTATCTTGAAGATGTTGATTTGATTAAAATGTTTATTGATGAGTGGACTGAATGCCTGGAAGGACTTGAAAAGGAAATACTAAAGCTTGAAGTTCATTGGGATGACGGCGAACTGTTAAATGATATTTTAAGAAGGGTTCACAATATAAAAGGAGGGTCTTCCTTTGTGGGACTATCCTGTATAACAAAGCTCAGCCATGAGATAGAATTTACGCTGAATGCAATACGAAAGGGAAATACATCTGTTAATTTGGAACTTATAGATAGTTTGCTGCAGGCTGTAGACCTTTTAAACGGTTACATCGTCCAGCTTTACGAGAAATTGAAAGAATATGATTTGTCCGGTGAAAAGGGAGCAATTCATATAGAGTTTGTAAATAGTGAGAAAGAAAAGTCGGTTCTGGAAGGCTTAAAGCAGGCACTGGAAAAGAGTGAAAAAAATGAGAAGGAAGACGATGGGAAACCCGGGGGGAAAGAGGAGCAAGAAGAAGTCGGACTGGAGATACTGCAGACGGAGGAGTTTAAAAGCAGGCTGGCAGAGGGAATGAAGGAGCAGTTTCTCCTTGAAGGCACTGAACATGTTGAGCGGATTGAGAACCAATTGTTAATACAGCTGGATATTAATGGAGATGACAGGGATGTTATTCATGAAATGTTCAGGGCTATTCACAGCATTAAAGGCGGGATAGGAATTTACCTGGCAACGATAACTCATCAAAGTCCATATTATTCGGCATTAAAACAATTTTCCGAAGTGGTGCATACTTTTGAAAGCTTGCTAGCGCTGATAAGGGACAAGGAACTTACATTTGAAAAAAAACTCATCGATTTGAGTTATGAAGTGATAGATTATTTAAAGACTTCCATGAGTGCTGTTGCTTCTGAGGAATGCCATAACATTCCTGCAAGCGGTATTCTTGATAGAATTGACAGATATATATCGTACCTTCAATCCGTACCGGACAACAATACAAAGACTCCTGCAAAACCGCTCAGAGATGACCAAGGAGAGATTACTGATCTACAGCGAAAAGGCAATATAATACAGAGCATCCGCGTAAGTCAGGAAAAACTGGATAAAATGATGGACATGATATCAGAGTTAATAATTGCTAAAAATGCATTTATGCACATTTCATCAAGGTTAAATCTTGAATATGACCTTCCTGAAATGTCAAAAGAAGTAAAAGAGGTAGGGCTTTATATAAATAGAATCTCTGATGAACTTCAAAATACCATTATGTCTATAAGGATGGTAGAAATTAAAACAATATTTCAAAGAATGCCAAGAGTTGTAAGGGATATATCCCAGAGCACGGGAAAGAAGATGAAATTGATTATGGAGGGTGAGGATACAGAGATTGACAAGACAATAATTGAACAGATCAGTGACCCTTTAGTCCATTTAATACGCAATGCTGCAGACCATGGTATTGAGATTCCGCAAGAGCGATTGGCGAAAGGGAAACCTGAGACGGGAAGAATTGTGCTGAGAGCTTACAATAAGAACAAGTATGTGTATATTGAAATAGAAGATGATGGTAAAGGAATCGATGCGGAGAAGTTGAAGGAAAGAGCGGTTGAAAAAGGCTTCATCACTGAAACAGAAGCCGAAAAGATGAACCGAAGCCAGTTGATAAATCTTATATTCCTTCCCGGCTTCAGTACAGCAAAACAGGTTACTGAGGTGTCAGGGCGGGGAGTAGGGATGGATATTGTAAAAAGCAATATAGAAAAGATCAATGGAAATATTGCTATTGAAAGTGAAGTAGATAAGGGAACAAAAATGATAATTCAACTGCCTCTCACTCTTGCAGTTTCACGCGGTTTGATTGTTGAGGTATCCGGTGAAACATATATTTTCCCCTTGGAGTATATTGTTGAAACTGTAAAAATTAACCAAAAAAATATCCACACATTTAACGGAAAGTGCTTTGTACATCTCAGAAAAGATATTATTGGGGTTGAATGGCTTTGCAAGATTTTCCTAACAGGAGACAGAGATATGGAAAAGGAAGAATTGAATGCGGTTATTATATCAAACGGCGTAGAAAAATACGCAATTATTGTAGACAAATTTAAAAGCGAACAGGAATTCGTTGTAAAAACATTAGACGGGCAACTTGCGGCTATTCCGGGTATATCCGGCTCAACTCTGCTGGGTAATGGACAGGTTGTTCTGATTGTGAATCCGGTAGATATTATACAGCTTGCACAGAAATAATTAATTATAAATTTAAAAATAAAAGGATAATAAAATGACTAGGAGGGTAATAGAGATAATAACTATGAGGGTAATAGAGAGGGATTATATTGAGTTTTTTAAAGATTCTATAAGGAAATCTTTTGAGGATATGTTTGAAGAGGAAATAATATTGGAAAGCGAGACTTCAGCCCCAAGATGGATATCATCGAAGGGGGCCGCCGTTATTATCGGGATATCAGGCGTAAAAAAAGGAAGGGTTCTTCTTGACATGTGCCTTGACACTGCATTGGAGCTTGCCCAAAAACTTGATTCCGATTTTAACGATGAGGATCTTGCTCTTTTCACCATTGCCGAATTTTGCAATATTGCTTCAGGAGGGGCTATAACCATGATAAACGACAAATTTAGTGGAAGAGGTTTAAGACTGGCGTCTCCGAGTATTTTTGCCGGAACGAATGCTAGGCTTTTCTCTCCAAAACTGGATTCTGTATTATTGTCTTATTATACACGGTTCGGGAATATTGATTTTTATATCGGCTTTGGAGGAGAATGAAGGTGGACAAAAAATATATATGTCCTTTTGTAAATTCTATTTCGAAAGTATTTGCCAGTTTTGGGCTTGGAAAAATTGTAAGTGGAAGTGTTTACAAGAAAGATTCATTTATCTGTAAGTACAACCTTACAGTTATTATTGGTATATCCGGAAAAATGAAGGGAAATATTGCATTAAGTATGCCGTATGATACAGCCAAAAGAATTGCTTCAGTCATGATGATGGGGATGGAAATAACAGAGATAGATGAAATGTTGGTAAGTGCATTGGGAGAACTTACAAACATAATTTGCGGACAGGCTGCCACTGAGTTTTCATTGCAAAATTTGGTTAAAGAAGTTACTCCGCCTACAATAGTTTATGGGGACATGATGAAGGCTGTTATCAGCCAGGTTGAGACAACAGTAGTTGAGCTGAGTACTCAAATGGGAAATATTGAGCTAAATCTGGGTCTTAAAATATGACTTTTATTCTACCAGGGGGTTCATTCATATGACTAGCAAACTTAAGAAATATGCTGTATTTAACAATAAGGGAGGTGTCGGCAAGAGTACGATTGCAGTGCATGTTGCTCATGGACTAGCACTTAAAGGTAAGAAAGTATTATTGATAGATTTGGACGGACAAAATGATGCCGGTCTTTTTCTTGGATTTACGTCGGAAGATTATAAAAAGACTTTTTATGATTTTTTTGATAGGTTTGGGAATACCAAGGTTTCAGAATGTATCATCCATGCAAGAGAAAACCTGGATTTGCTGCCTTCAAAAAATTTAGATAGAATTAATGCTGAGCTATACAGAGAGTCCAGAATAGATGTAGTTTTAAAGGAAAAATTAAAAGATTTGGAATATATGGGCTACAATTACGTGATCATCGACTGTGGACCTCAGCGAAGCAAAATCAATGATGCAGTTTTGTGCTTTGTGGACGGAATTATTGTACCTGTGCAGCTAGAAGCAGCTTCTGTAAGAGCTATTGGGAATATTTACGAGTATCTTTCGGATTTGAAACTGGATTCAGACATGGTTTCTCTGATAGTGCCCAACATGTACGATCAAAGGACTATTGATGGAAAAGAAAACTTGGGGTTTATTAAAGAGTTTTTTGCAGGTACTGATTTGCTGACTCACCCCGTCCACAGGAGGATTAAGATTACGGAAGCAGGCAAGCTGGGAAAAACTGTATATGAATTTGATGAAGAGTCTTCAAAGCAATTTAATCATATTGTTGAAAGGCTGGTGAACATTGATGCCAGGGCGGAACAGTAAAAAAAGCCAGAATAATTTTGAAAAGATAAAAAGGGAAATGAATAGAAAGAAGCAGAAAGCTGACGGCTTAAAAAATGATTTTGACTTAAAGGCTGAATTGGAAGAACGGAACATGGTTGAAGGAGTGCCGAAGGATGAAGAAAGGGATTCGGCAAAGGATAAGAAAATTGAGATGGTGGTGTTCCGCGTCGGAGAAGAAGAATTTGCATTTATATTAAGCAATGTGAAAGAAATTATCAGGGTGCCTGCCATGATGAAAGTTCCTAATACACCTCCTTATATTGCCGGTTTGTGTAGCTTGAGAGGAGAGCTGTTGCCTGTCATTGACAGCCATAAGTTGTTTGGTATACCTGACAAGGAATACAATGAGAGCAGCAGAATTATTGTTACCGATATGAATGGCAAGAAGGTTGGAATGATATCGGATAAGGTTTCGGAGGTATTAAGTACGGAGGAAATATACATAAAAGAGACGCCAGAGAGCATTAGGGAGATTAATGGAGGAGTTATCAGCGGTATACTTGTGCTTGACAATGGAAAAAGAATAATCATGATTCTTGATGCTGAAAAAATTGTAAAAGCCGGAGAGCTCGACAGCCATGCAAATTATCAGAACGGACTACTAAAAATGGAACTGGAGGGTTCAAACACAAAAATTGAGGAAGAACAAATAATTATTTTTGCCGTAGGAAATGAAGAGTATGCTGTCAATATAAATGATGTAAAAGAAATCATAAGGCTTCCTAGTATAATGAAGGTTCCAAATACCGCAAATTATATTGAAGGGGTTCTTTCTATCAGAAACCATCTTCTTGCAGCAATCAATCTGGGAAAACTTTTGAATGTAAATTGCAAAGAGCCGGATGAATACAGCCGTGTTATAATCATTGATACAGGAAGCTTCACATACGGTGTTATTGTTGACAGGGTGTTAGAGGTTGCTCATATAAAAAAGGATTCATTCAAGAAGCATTTTCAGATTGCAATCAGTAAGGGTACAGAGTTCATCAAAGGGTTTGTTAATCTGAATAATGGCAGAAGACTTGTAATGGTGCTGGAAACCAATAAGATAGTAAATTTTAATGATTTAACCGGTATTTGCGATGGCGGACGGAAAGAAGACGTTAAGGATAACTCAGTGGAGCTAGATTTAAATGATTATAGTATTGAGCATATTGTAATATTTAAAATTGCAAATGAAGAATATGGAATCAGGATCAATTATGTTCAAGAAATTAACAGAATGAGCGAACTTGTGCGCTTCCCAGGTGCTCCTGCTTTTATTGAGGGAATGGTTGATTTGAGGGGAGAAGTAATTCCTATACTCAATCTTAGAACACTGTTTGCGATAACAGATATACATTCTCTTGACTCTTCCAAATTTTTAGTTATAGAGTATCAAAAAAAGAAGATAGGTATTTTGATAGATTCGGTTTCTGAAATTTTGAGGTTTTCAAACGAGCTTCTTGAAGAAGCTCCGGAGGTGATTTCCGTAAGTGATAAAAATAGATATATTGATTCTATTGCCAAACTTAGTGATGGCAAAAGAGTTATTCTAATACTTAACCTTGCTGTAGTACTCAATTTTATGTAATTTATAATGAAAAGGACATGAGGTATTTTTATGCTTAACATATATGCCGAAAATAACTAGTTAGGCTGCTTGAATTATTACATCCATGGAGGAATATGAAACAGGTAATGCTTAGAATTGATGAAATTTTCAACATTGGTATAAGGATTTGCTACTTAAAATCAAGCATATTGCTGTAGACAGACAAACTTCGGTGTCGAGACTTCTGGCAAAAACCCTGGAGGAGATAGTTGAAAAGGAGGATTCCTATATAAAAGCCAGGCAGCACCATTTAGAAATCCTGGAAAAGGGCATAGACATGAATACCAAAGGTGAAATTAACTGGAAGAGGGATGACATTCATGAACGATAAAAGCAATCGGCAGTTTATTGACACTAATATCTTGGTCTATGCCCATGATATTTCAGTCGGTATTAAAAACCGGAAAGCCAGGGCGCTTCTTGTTGATTTATGGAATTCAAGAAAAGGCTGTTTAAGCATACAGGTACTTCAGGAGTTTGAGGTCACTTAGCGTTGTTAGCCTTTCTTTTTCACAGGAAACCATATTGATCTTTCAACATTTTTGTAATAAAGTTTTTCTCTAAATCCAGTTTTTTATCTTCTATTTGTGATACCGGCATAATTTCTAATAAGGAATTAGTCAAAAAAATTTCATCTGCTTCCAGTAGTTCTTCCTTTGTATATTCTCCTATTTGAAATTTCAAATTTAATTTATCTATGATATCTATTACTTTATTTCTTATAATACCCGGTAAAAGCCCGCAATCTATGGAAGGTGTATGAATTGTACCGTCTTTTACAAAAAATATATTAGTCATGGAACCTTCACAAATTTTTTCATAGATATTCAAAAATATAACTTCATCGTATCCTCTTTCCGTTGCTCCTTGTCTTGCTATTAAATTTTCCACATAGTTATTGGACTTTATATAGGTTAACGGAGTATAAGGATTTCTTTTTATATCAGTAAAACAAAGCTTAAACCCCTTTTTATAATCTTCATCTTTATATTTGTTTTCCCTTACTGAAATAATCAAATCATTTCTGTTCTTGTTTTTTGCATATAAAATTCTCAAAACCCCAGACTTAAGGTTATTAGCAGCAATTAATTTATTACAATGATCCTGAATAAACAATGTATCATAATCTAGGGAAAGCTTCAATGTATAGCAACCATCTTTAAGTCTTTCAAGGTGTTCTTTTAAAAAAAAGATTTTTTTATTATCGAATTTTATTGTTTCAAATACACCATAACCGTAAAGAAAACCTTCACTACTTACTGACACCAAAGCTTTTTCTTCCTGTATGAATTCACAGTTTATTGAAATGTACATTTTTACCACCTTTTCTTAATTTATCTGGAATTGATAGCTAACTAACTGTTTAGTGCCTCAATCAACGCTTTTGCCTTATGAAGAGTCTCTTCATATTCCAGTTCCGGATCTGAATCCCATACAATACCGCCACCCACTTGAAAATAGGATTTATTGTCTTTACATATTATTGTTCTAATAACAATATTTAAATCTATATCGCCATTAAGGCCTATATACCCTATTGAACCTGTATAAACATTTCTTTGAGTAGGCTCCAGTTCATCGATAATTTCCATAGCCCTAATTTTAGGTGCTCCTGTTATTGAGCCTCCCGGAAAAGCAGCCATAATACAATCAATGACATCACAGTCTTCCCTCATCTCTCCCTGTATTGTGGAAACTAAATGATATACAGTTGCATATTCTTCTAAATGAAATAGCTCCGTTACTTTTACCGTGCCGATTTTTGAGACTTTGCCCAGATCATTTCTCTCTAGGTCTGTAATCATCAACAATTCTGCCCTATCTTTCTCGCTGGATAACAAATCATTTCTGTTTTTTGAATCTTCTTCCGGCGTTTTTCCTCTTGGTCTCGTACCTTTAATAGGTCGGGTTTCAATAACTCTATTTTTAATCTGTATAAATCTCTCCGGTGAACTGCTGACAATATATCCTTCCCCAAAGTCAATAAAACTTGCAAAAGGAGCGGGGTTAATATTTCTAAGCTTCGCATATAATTCATAGGGACTTCCCTCCATATTACATTCAAAACGTTGGGTAAGATTTACCTGATAGATATCTCCATTCTTAATATAATCCTTAACTTTCTTTATTGCCTTGATGTATTCATCTTTAGTGAAATTAGCCTTTAATTTCACTGGATTATTCTTTTTGTTTATATTACTTATATTATTACTTATATTTCTTTTAATACTTTTTTCTTCTGCCCGGTATATTTTGTTTGATATTTCGGTAACGATATTTTCCGCTCTATCTTTAATACCTAAAGCTGCAATATAGACCTTATTTTTTACATGGTCAATAATAATAATTCCATCATACATACCTAGAAAGCAATCTGGAATATTTACATCATCAATAGCTGTTCTGGGCAGTTTCTCTATATGATGGCATAGGTCGTAGGATAAGTATCCAACTAGACCGCCCATGAAGGGAAATTCACTCCTATAGTCTATCTTGTATTTTGAAAGAATTTCTTTAAGCTTTTGAAAAGGATTACCATAAAAAGTCCGATATACACCTTTTTCTATGATATTTATTTTATTATTTTTGCTTTTAAAAACTAATTGAGGGTCAAACCCAATAAAAGAATATTTCCCTAATTTTTCATGATCCACACCACTGTCCAGAAAAAAACTAAAGGAATTATCTTTAAAAATGGTATATAACTCAAAACTATCCAGTGAAGTCTTTATTTCCTTTATAAGCATTTTTTTCACCCGTTTTTCTTGTATAAAATAATTAAAGAGAACAGTATCACTTTATACAACATTATAACTTATTTACTTACCGATATTCAATTACAATATCGTGTTTTTCCTAACTTTTAAGGCAAGTATTTTGGCTACACATTATGCATGTTTTTTCCCTGCCTCAAGCTAAAGCTTATTCTGTATCCTATATTTTGATGGAGGAATGCCGGTATGTTTTTTAAAAAAGCGGGAGAAGTAGAATTCATCTGAAAATTTAAGCTTATAGGCAATTTCCTTAATGCTTGAGTTTGACGTAAGAAGTTCTTCTTTTGCTTTATGTATAATCATTTTATCTATGTCATATTATGATGGAATGGCAGCTATAAACCTGGAAATGCCTTCGAGGGTACCTCGTACTGAATATTCCGCTGAATCCCATTGGGAACTTTTAAGCATTGTAACAGGTATACATGTTGACAATAAAAGTCCATGGGATTTAAAGAAGAAGGCCCAGAGAGCTTTCAGGAAAGCCTGGAATTATGATTTTATCTGGAGCACTCTTATAAGTGGTCACATATTTGGCGATATAAGGACAAGTATGGGGCATGCCGTATATGCTGCAGAAGGTGTTGATTATAATAATCAAATTTATTGTCCTTTCAAAGAGCCTGAAGATGTATTAAACTTCGACCCATGGAAGGTTTATGGAGAAAAGGATATAAGAAAATTAAAAACCGAATTTGAAGAACATTATAAAAAGGCATGTATGGAATATCCTGATGCCGTTAATATGACAGGAATATATGTCACATGCATATCCGGACTAATTGATATATTTGGATGGGAGATGCTACTTATCAGTGCTGGTGCCGACCCTGAAAAGTTCGGTGAAGTTACAAACCGTTATGTATCCTGGATACAGCAGTATTTTGATGCTTTGGCAGAAGCTGATGTGCCTGTGGTTATGGTTCACGATGATATTGTATGGACCCAGGGGCCTTTTCTGCATCCTGATTGGTATAGAAAGTATGTTTTTCCCAACTATAAAAAATTACTGGCTCCCTTAATTGAAAGCAAGAAAAAGATAATGTTTACTTCAGACGGAAATTACACTGTATTTATAGACGATATTGCTGCTTGCGGAGTTCACGGTTTCGTGCTGGAGCCGGTTACCGATATGGAGTATGTGGCAGAAAAATACGGTAAAACCCATGTATTTATTGGTAATGCAGACACGAGGGTTTTATTGGATGGAACAAAAGAAGAAATATACTTAGAGGTTAAACGCTGTATGGATATAGGTAAAAAATATCCGGGATACTTTATGGCAGTAGGCAACCACATACCCCCCAATACACCTGTGGAAAATGCACTTTATTATAATGAAGTGTATGAAAAGTTAAGCAGGAGGTAAAATAAATCACTATAAATATTTGGAAAATACCAATTGTTATATTTGGAATATGATATAATTAGATTAGGTGCAATAAACATTTTTGATTTTTTAATGATAAAGCGTAACAATAGGGCTATAGAAGGAATTATTTGAAGCAAATAATGATAAATAGTCCGGAGGGAACAACAATGTATGGTCTTGTATTAGAAGGAGGCGGAGCAAAGGGCGCCTACCATATAGGGGTAGCTAAAGCTCTGGTTGAAATGGGAATAGAAATAGGCGGGGTTGCAGGGACTTCGGTAGGTGCCCTCAATGGGGCAATGATAGTCCAGGGCGACCTGGATAAGGCTTATGAGGTTTGGTACAATATAAATCCCTCCAAAATAATAAAGCTTACTGATCACGAAGAAAAAGAATTAAATGATATGGAAACTGCAGGGGAAAAACTAAGTAAAAAAATTGAAAGATTAAAGAAAATTGTAACAGAAAGGGGCCTGGATATAGGACCATTGGTTCAAATACTAAATGCACTGATAAACGAAACAAAAGTTCGGGAGTCTGCTGTGGATTTTGGAATAGTTACCTTTGATTTAACTAGCAGAAAACCCGTGGAAATATATAAAGAAGATATACCGAAAGGCAAATTAATAGATTACCTTATTGCAAGTGCAAATCTTCCATTTTTCAAGATGAAAACAATAGATGGGAAAATATATATTGATGGAGGAGTTTATAATATCCTTCCCATTAACCTTGTCCAGGGAAAAGGATATAAGGATATAATTGTAGTGAGGACTTTTGGATTGGGACGTGTAAAGAAAATTGACACAACAGGATTGAATATAATTACTATAGCTCCAGGAGAAAACCTTGGCCCGATTCTGGACTTTAGTGCGGGAAGGGCACAGAAAAACTTGGCTATGGGTTATTTTGATACATTGAAAATTTTTAATAAGCTAAAGGGCAAAAGATATTATATTAAACCTATAAACGATGATGATTTCTTTATTAAGTATTTAATAGGGCTGGAAAATCAAAAAATTGAAAAAGTATGCAGTTTATTCGGGTTGGAAAATGTATATGGCAAGAGGGCACTTTTCGAGTATGTTATACCGAAGATAGCAGACATATTGGGAGTGCCTTCAAATGCTTCTTATGAAGACATAGCGGCTGTCCTGGTTGAAGAGGTTGCGCGAATTTACGGCGTAGAGAGGTTCAAGGTATATACTATAGAAGAATTAATTGTGGAAATTAAAAAGAAATATAAACCGGAAGAGGAAAACTTTATAAAAGAAATACCCGCTTTCTTGAGAGGTATGAATCTTGTTTCCAGGATTGTAAGGGACAAAATGGTGGGAAGCATAGCCATGGAGCTGTTTTAATAAGGCAAACATAATAGGTAAACGGGCGCATTTTATTTTTATTTTTTATGAAGAAAATGCGCCCATTTGACCTTGAATAATTAATGAAAATAGAGTAAAATACAAAATGATGAAAAGAACAAAAGGGCCAAAATCCCCGATGAATTTATGGACTTTATGCTTCAAGGGAAAGGAGATTGATATGACAAAGAAAATTGTAATGAAGGTACCTCTTGTTGAAATTGACGGGGATGAAATGACAAGGATTATATGGAAAATGATAAAGGAGTTGTTATTGGAACCCTACATAGAGTTGAAAACCGAGTACTATGACCTAGGTCTGAAAAAAAGGGATGAAACTTGTGATAACATTACCATACAGGCTGCCTATGCAATCAAAAAATACGGTGTTGGCGTAAAATGCGCAACAATAACTCCTAATGCTGAAAGAGTAGAAGAGTATAATTTAAAGCAAATTTGGAAGAGCCCGAACGGTACTATAAGGGCTATACTGGACGGCACAGTCTTCCGTGCCCCCATTGTTGTAAGCAGTATAAAGCCTTCTGTAAGGACATGGAAAAAGCCCATTACAATTGCCAGGCATGCATATGGAGATGTGTATAAGGATGTGGAATACCGCATTGAGAAACCAGGCAAGGTGGAGCTTGTCTATACTTCTGTAGGGGGAGAAGAGGTACGGCAGCTTATCCATGAGTTTGACGGCCCAGGGGTTGTCCTTGGAATGCATAACCTTGACAAATCAATAGAGAGCTTTGCCAGGGCTTGTTTTAATTATGCTTTGGACCAGAAACAGGACCTTTGGTTTTCAACAAAAGATACTATTTCAAAAAAGTATGATCATACCTTCAAAGACATTTTCCAGGAGGTTTACAATAAAGAATACAAGAAAAGGTTTGAAGAAGCAAACATAGAATATTTCTATACTTTAATAGACGATGCAGTGGCTCGTGTAATAAGGTCGGAAGGGGGTTTTATATGGGCATGTAAGAATTATGACGGAGATGTTATGTCCGATATGGTGGCAACGGCTTTCGGAAGCCTGGCAATGATGACTTCGGTACTTGTTTCCCCCGACGGCAGCTATGAGTACGAAGCAGCTCATGGCACAGTTCAGAGACACTATTACAGGTATCTCAAAGGTGAAGAGACTTCTACAAACTCTATGGCAACAATTTTTGCATGGACGGGAGCCTTAAGGAAAAGGGGAGAAAAGGACGGAATACCTGGACTTGTGGAATTTGCAGATAAATTGGAAGCATCTTCTATTAGAACAATTGAAGAAGGAGTAATGACAAAAGACTTAGCCTTGTTGTCGGAAGCTGCCGACAAAAAAGTTGTGAATACAAGGGAGTTTTTATTGGAAATTAAAAAGAGATTGGACGATGAGTTTACACGGCTCTAGGGAGCTATGTTATAATTATAAATATCAAAAGAATATATTTTCAAGGAGGCATGGATATGGTTAAAGTAGGTTTAATAGGTTTAGGATTTATGGGAAGGACACATTTAGATAACTACATACGTCTTGAATCAGAGGGCTATCCTGTAAAACTTACAGCAATCTGTGATATTGATTCCGAAAAGTTCAAGGGAAAGTTTGTAGAAGGCAATATAGGAGTAGGTAATGCCGACTATGACTTCAGCAAGTATAATCTTTATACTTGTATAGATGAAATGTTGGAAAAAGAAAATGTGGATTATGTAGATATTACTCTTCCGACTTACCTGCATGCTGAAGTTACTATAAAAGCCTTGGAAAAAGGTTTTCATGTGTTATGTGAAAAACCTATGGCCCGTACTTCTAAAGAATGCAGGCAAATGATTGAGGCCGCCAAGAAAAACGGGGAAAAATTAATGATAGGACAGTGCCTTCGTTTCTGGCCTGAATATGAAATTCTTAAAGAATATGTTGATAGCGGAAAATTCGGCAAAGTAACAGGCGCATATTTTTATAGAGGAGGAGGTTCGCCTATATGGTCATATCAAAACTGGCTTTTGCAGAAGGATAAGAGCGGAGGTTGCTTGCTAGATCAGCATATTCATGATGTAGATATGATTAATTGGTTGTTTGGGAAACCTGAAAAAGTATCCACAATAGCAAAAAATATTATACCGGGAAGTGGGTATGATATTGTTTCTACCAATTACATATATGAAGATGGAAAGGTAATAAACGCCCAGGATGACTGGACATTGAACGGCGACTATGGGTTTGAAATGCTTTACAGGGTAAACTTTGAAAAAGGGAATTTAATTTTTAAAGACGGCAAGCTTATAATAAACCCAAATGATGGGAAAAGCTTTGTTCCGGAATACCCTAATGAAATGGGGTATTATAGGGAGATTAAGTATTTTATCGACTGTATTTTAAACGATAAACCCATAACGGTAGCTCCTCCTGAAAGTACCATGGAAACGATATCCATTGCGGAGGCTGAAGAAGCTTCTGCTGATAACGGAGGAGAGCTGACGCCGGTAATGTATTAAGATGTAGCAGTGAACCTAAAAATTAAGAATTAAAAATTAAGAATATATATAAGAATATATAAACAAAAGGCTGCCGGGACTAAAATTCCTCGGCAACCTTTTGTTTTTATTTTCAGTTGATGGCTGACATGGTTAATTGAGCTGTTAATCCATGTCATATGATGGAGCAGCCGGAGGAGTGGTTTCTTTCTTTGGTTTTTCTGCAACGCTGCTCTCAGTTGTAAGTATCATTGTAGCGATAGATGCTGCATTTTGAAGTGCAGTTCTTGTAACTTTTGTTGGGTCAACGATTCCAGCTTTGATCATATCTACATATTCTTCCTTAAGGGCGTCAAAACCAATACCCTTAGGACTGTTCTTTACTTTATCTACAACAACAGAACCTTCGAAGCCGGCATTTACTGCAATCTGTCTCAATGGTTCTTCCAGAGCCCTAAGTATAATCATGCCGCCTGTTTTCTCATCCCCTCCCAGGGAATCTACGAATTTCTTAACTTCAGGAATAATATTGATGTAGGCTGTCCCGCCACCGGCGACAATGCCTTCTTCTACAGCAGCTCTTGTAGCATTGAGAGCATCCTCAACCCTGAGCTTCTTCTCTTTCATTTCGGTTTCGGTAGCTGCTCCTACTCTAATAATTCCTACGCCGCCTGAAAGTTTTGCAAGTCTTTCTTCAAGTTTTTCTCTATCATAATCGGAAGTGGTTATTTCAATCTGCTTCTTTATAGCTTCTATTCTCTTTTTGATTGCAGAAGGATCACCGGCACCGTCAACAATTATTGTATTCTCTTTTTCTATTTTTACTGATTTAGCTTTACCAAGCCAATCCAGTTTTACATCTTTAAGACTCATACCGGTGTCGTCTGAAATAACCTGGCCCCCTGTCAGAATAGCAATATCCTGGAGCATTTCTTTCCTTCTGTCACCAAAACCTGGAGCTTTAACAGCTGCACACTGGAGAGTTCCTCTTAACTTGTTTACAACAAGAGTAGCAAGAGCTTCACCTTCAACATCTTCAGCAATGATTAGGATTTTTCCGCCTTCTTTAACGACAAGCTCAAGAACAGGCAACAGGTCCTGTACATTGCTTATCTTTTTATCAGTTATTAATATATAGGGATTTTCCAAAACAGCCTCCATTTTTTCACTGTCGGTTACCATATACGGTGAGATATAGCCTCTATCAAACTGCATGCCTTCAACTATTTCAATATAAGTTTCGGAAGTTTTTGACTCTTCAATGGTAATAACCCCGTCTTTTGTAACCTTTTCCATTGCATCAGCGACAAGTTTTCCTATTTCTTCATCGCTGGAGGAAATGGTTGCAACAAATACCATGTCTTCTTTACCTTTTATTGGTTCACTGTTTTGTTTTAGAAGTTCAACAGCTTTTTCGACGGTTTTTTCTATACCCTTCTTGAGTATCATTGGATTAGCGCCTGAAGCAACATTCTTCAGACCTTCTCTTACTATGGACTGGGCAAGCAGAGTTGCAGTAGTTGTACCGTCACCCGCAATATCATTGGTTTTGCTTGCAACTTCCTTTACAAGCTGTGCACCCATATTTTCATAAGGATCTTCTAGTTCAATTTCTTTTGCGATGGTAACACCATCGTTTACAATTTGAGGAGAACCAAATTTCTTATCCAGTACAACGTTTCTTCCTTTTGGACCAAGAGTAATTTTTACAGTATCCGCCAGTTTGTTAACTCCTCTTTCCATAGCCTTTCTGGCATCTTCACTATAGAGAATCATTTTAGCAGACATTATTCATCCCTCCTGAAACATTATTGTATTACTCATTATTACGTTATTGCAAAATTGCAAGTATATCATCATATTTTACAATTAAATATTTTTCATCATCCAGCTTCACTTCAGTGCCGCTGTACTTACTGTAAAGTACCTTATCGCCCTTTTTAACTTCGATTTTTACTTCTTTCCCATCTTCTAATGTTTCGCCGGGTCCTACTTCAATAACTTCAGCAATATAAGGCTTTTCCTTGGCATTTGAAGGAAGGACAATACCACTCTTGGTAGTTTCTTCGCTTTCAATTTCCTTCAGTAGCACCCTGCTTCCCAAAGGTTTAATTTTCATAAGCTCATCAACTCCCCTTCTCATATTTTATTGTTTCCTATTTTATTTGATAATTTTACCTGTTAGCACTCTATTAAAGTGAGTGCTAACAATAAATATTTTAGTAATTGTACCTTGTTCTGTCAAGAGGTTTTTATAAAAATTTTTTTATACAAATTTTTTATATTCCTCAATGAAGGTATAGTATTAGGATTTACTCATTTGCTCTTTCCCATGCATCCAGCACCATATTTCTGTCTTCCTTTTTGCAGCTATACTGTAAAAGCAAGTGTTTTCTGCCATTCTTATGGGAGGCTTGTACATATTTTCTGAAATATACATCAAGGGGCTCATTCTCATCCTTTGGAATATATCCATAATATATTTTACCTTCTTCAGCACATCTGTTTAAGACAGTTTCCATATGGTGCATTTCAGGGTTTCCAAAATTTATACCATATGCCAAAGACTCTGACATAACCGCTTCGAAGAGGTGAGGGTTTTTGCCACAATAATGAATATAGCCACCGCCGAAGTGTTTGAGTATTCTATGCATATAGGGGGATACAAACTCTTCAATATGCTCTTTTGACAAAAGGGTGGATGTATCTTCACTCAACTTTATACCGCCCTTGGATCTTGGCATTACTAGGCTATTATAATGGGCTACTTTTATGTTTGCGTCCGGTATTATTTTCAGGCATTCTTCCATACCAAGAATAATTGCATGACAACTCAAATCCAACAAATGATGCACAAATTCCGGGTCGTCATACAAATCATAAAATATCTGATCTCCATATACAATATGGGCAGTATCAAAGACGCCTTGTAAATCCATAGGAAAAACAAGACATCCTGTATCTTCCAAGTGCTCTGCCATATAAGACATATGTGAGAGCCCTGCCTTGAATTCATCTCCCAGCTTTAAATCTTCCGGGCCCATTTTAATTAAAACATTTTTAGGAATGTGTTCCTGTACCCAGGGCATTTTATCCTCAAAAAGCTCCTGTTTAACTCCAAAAAGACTTGGAAAAATGCCGCAACCCATATTTGCCCTTACTGAAGGAACAGCTTCGCGACCTCCATACAGGACTGTCAAAGTATCTCTCAAACCGTTTAAAAGCATTTTATCTTTATCATAATGTATTTCTTTCAGGTTGAAATACGGCAGGGCATTACTTTCTTCATCATCAAGAAGACACTGCAGGAGTAATGGTTGTCTTTCAGTTTTTTCCCCGTTCCACAAAGCTAATTGAATTTCAGCTGCTTTGTCGAAGGTTTCCTTGTTCTGTTTTAATAAGCTAATAATATTAAGAATAATCTCTTTCATATTTATTTGTCCCTCCTGGTATACTTTAATCAATTTCTATTCTACAAATAAAAATATACAAAATCTTTGCTAATATTGGCAAAAAGTTTGCACAAATTGCTATATGCAAGTCTATTGACAAAAATAGGTGTGTGCATTAAAATTTATACGTATAAATGAATATAATGAATATAATAAAACTATACAATTAATGCAAGGGGTGTGCTATGAAACGTAAAAGTTCGGTATCAAGCCGGGATGTAGCAAGGGAAGCTGGAGTGTCACAGGCTACAGTCTCATATATACTAAATAATGTAAGTGATGTTAAAATAAAGCCTGAAACCAGGCAGGCAGTACTTGATGCTGTAAAAAAACTGAATTACCATCCAAATCAAATTGCGCGGGGAATGAAACTTAAAAAATCGATGTCTGTAGGTGTTGTTACTGATAGAAATGTTACCAATTTTTATTTTATGAAAGCCCTGGAGGGTATTAGAGACGGTCTTCAGGAAGATAATTATTCTATAACCCTTCTGTTTAACAAACATGAGGGCATAGAAGAGGCGGAATTTATCAAATACTATAGTTCAAATAGGATAGACGGTATAATATTTGCTTTTGCTTCTGTTGGGGATGGTGAGATTGAATATATGGACAATATAGGATTACCATATGTAATTGTAGATACTCATCCTTCAGGAAGGAATGTCCACGAGGTATGTACAGACCATCTTGCCTATATTCAAAATGTGATAGGTTACTTTAAATCCAAGGGAGTACAAAATGTGGCATATACGGGGCCTGTACCAAAATGCAGGGCTGACAGAAGGCTTGAAGCCTTTAAAAATGCTTTAGCTTTCCATGGTTATGAGTTAAAAGAAGATTTTATTATCCGGAGCACATTCGATGATAATGAGGTATGCAAAGCAATAAAAGGACTTTTTGAAGATAATTACTGCAAACCTGATGCTATACTTGCAGGTTCTCCCAGATTTGGCATGCTTACTGTGAAGTCCTGTCAGATGCTTGATATAAAAATACCTGAAGATGTTCGTATTATAGCCGTAGGTTCCTCAAATTTCTTTGACCTTATTCACCCACCCCTATCTTCAATCGAACTGCCTCTTTATGATATGGGGTTTAAAGCAGCGCAAATGCTTCTGGAAATAATTAATGGGGGTGATATGGAAATGACGTTAATACTGCCTTCTGAACTTATTCTAAGAGAGTCTTCATGATATTGCCGTATCGCAAACAAAACATCCTGATACCACATGAGAATAAGAATAGGAGTTGATATGATATAATATGGGAGCAAAACAGATTTTATGGGATTTTATTAAAGAACATAAATGGAGATATTTAGCAGGTATAGTATTTCTCTTTATTACATCGTTTATTACATCATTAATACCGAAAATAATTGGGTTAATAACAGATAGCCTTAATGATAGAATGCCAGTTTCAGTTATAAACAGGTACCTGGTTATTTTAATTGCTGCAGCGGTTGGAGCTTTTGTTTTTCGATTTATTTGGAGATATTTCCTTGTAGGTAATTGCAGGTACTTGGAGTGTTATCTTAGAGAAAAGTTGTTTAAACACTTGCAAACCCTACCGGCAAGTTTTTACGATAACAATAAGACAGGAGATCTTGTAGCCTATGCTATAAATGATATTCAGGCAATAAGGCGGACATTTGGTTTCGGTTTTACTGCAATACTCGACGGGGTTGTGGTGAACGCTGTGTCAATTCTGATTATGGTAAAGACCATTAACCCTATATTGACTATAATGGCCCTTGCACCGGCGCCATTAATCGTATTTATACTTTACAAATTAAGAAAAAAAATACGTGAAAGATTTGCTGCAGTGCAGAAAGCCTTTGCCGAAATATCTGAAAAAGTACAGGAGAATATATCAGGCATTAGGATAATAAAGGCTTTTGCCCAGGAAGAAGAGGAAGTTAAGGACTTTGTAAAATACAGCCAGGCCAGGGTTGACACCCACATGGAACTGACAAGGATTTCTGCTGCCTTAGGGCCGGTAACCCAACTTTTCTTCGGTTTGAGCCTGGTGTTCTTTATTATTTATGGTAGCGGATTGGTCACAAGAGGCATAATATCTTTGGGAGACTATGTAGCCTTCAATTCATACATAATGGTGATCATGGGTCCTATAGTAAGTATAAGCAGGATTGTTGAGGTTTGGCAGAGGGGCATAGCTTCAGTCGGCCGGTTGGATAAGATATTTTGTGAAAAGGGAGAAGAAAGTATAGAAAGTATAGAAAGTGTAGAAAGTGTAGAAGCAGTAACAACAACGGAGGAAACAGCAGCGGAAACAGCAGCAACAACAGCAGGGAAAATAGGGAAAGAAAGAACTCGTTGCTCTCAGAAAAACAAGTTTACGGGAAGTATTATAATAAGAAACTTGGATTTCACATATCCTGGCTCAGAAAATAAGGCTTTAAAGGGTATTAACCTGAAGGTCAGGGAGGGAGAAACACTGGGTATCCTGGGTAAAACAGGCAGCGGAAAGACTACATTGGCAAACTTGCTGTTAAGATTGTACAATGTTGAAGACGGGCACATATTTATAGGAGGAAGAGATATTAACCATATACCTGTGGAAGTCTTAAGGGAGAATATGGGTTATGTACCCCAGGATAATTTCCTGTTTTCGACGACAATAAGGAGCAATATTGAATTTTTCAGGCCTGTTTATGCGGAATATGAAATTGAACAGGCGGCGAAGATGGCGGGAATATACGGTGATATACTATCTTTCTCTGAAGGTTTTGAAACTGTTGTCGGGGAACGGGGAGTAACCCTTTCAGGGGGACAGAAGCAAAGAGTTTCCATTGCCAGGGCTCTTATTAAAAATCCAGCCATACTCATACTTGATGACAGCCTTTCAGCAGTAGATACAAAAACTGAAGAAGAAATTCTTAAGAATATAAAGAAAGTATTGGAAAACAGGACGGGAATAATTATTTCCCACAGGGTTTCTACGGTAAGATACGCCAACCAGATTGTTTTTATGGACGAAGGACAGATTGTCGAAAGAGGGACCCATGAAGAATTAATGGAAATGAAAGGAATGTACTATAACCTGTATAAATCCCAGGTGGAACAAAATAACGATGTATTATAGAATCAGGGGGTATTAACAAAAATGAAAGACAAATATGTACATGATGAATATTCACTAAGTAAAGGGAAGAGGACTCTATTTGCAAGGTTGTTGGGTTATTTCATACCGTATTTGCCGTTAATGCTTTTAAGCATTTTATTTGCGTTTTTAATTAATGGAGCAGTATTGATAAAGCCGTATATAATCAAGTATGTAATAGATGATTACCTGGCTGTGGGAAAAAATGATCCCAATGTTTTTATGCTTATGGGTTTAATATACTTAGGAGTAGTATTACTCGGAGCAGGATTTGGTTATTCCCAAACCTACCTTTTGACTTATATTGGACAGAAAATTATGTACGATATCAGGAATCAACTTTTTACTCATATACAAAACATGTCCATGAAGTTCTTTGACAGGAATTCATCCGGAAGAATTCTTACAAGGGTTACAAATGATGTAGAGGCCCTCAATGAAATTTTTTCCGGTGTGTTGGTAAATTTCATAAGGGATTTTATAATGATTGTGGGAATAATAATTGCAATGTTTTCAATGAATAAAAACCTTGCTTTATTAAGTATATGCAGTGTGCCGCTGATAGCAATTATAACAGTAATATACCGTAAAGCTGCAAGAAAGAATTTCATAAAAATGAAGGGACTTATTGCAAGAATAAATGGATTTTTGGCGGAAAATATATCGGGCATGAAACTTGTCCGAATCTTTCATAGAGAAAAAGAAAAATTTGAAGAATTTGAAAAACTGGATAAAGAATATTTTGCCACAAGTCTTAGGGAGGTAATTCTAAACAGTTTGTGCAGGCCAATTGTGGAAATTATCAATACTCTTACTGTGGCACTATTGATATGGTATTGTAGTGGGAGAGTTACAGAAGGCTACCTGGAAATAGGAGTTTTATATGCTTTTATCACCTATATTAGACAGTTTTTCGGCCCTATAAACGAAATTTCCGAGAACTATACTTCAATACAGTCAGCTCTGGTATCGTCGGAACGAATATTTGACATACTTGACAACCGGGAGTTGCTGGAGGATATTGAAGGAGAAAAGCATATAGATAAGCTTAGAGGTGAAATTGAATTTAAAAATGTATGGTTTGCATATAATGAAGGAGAATGGGTATTAAAAGATGTCAGTTTCAAGATCAGGCAGGGAGAAACAGTTGCTTTTGTAGGTGCTACAGGTTCCGGAAAGTCTACAATTATAAACCTTATGGCAAGGTTTTATAATATACAAAAGGGAGAAATTTTAATTGACGGGATTAATATAAAAGAATATAATTTAAAAGACTTAAGACGTCAAATAGCAGTTGTAATGCAGGATGTATTCCTGTTTTCAGGAGATATAAAATCCAATATACGCCTTAAAAACAGCGTAATAACTGACGACGATATTGTATATGCAGCAAAACTTGTATGTGCTGATAAATTTATCGAGTCTCTTCCAAATAAATACGATGAGGAAGTAAAAGAGAGAGGGTGTACTTTTTCTGCCGGCCAGAGGCAATTAATATCCTTCGCCAGGGCAGTCGCATTCAGACCTGCCGTATTTGTATTAGACGAGGCTACAGCAAATATTGATACAGAAACTGAAACTGCCATACAAAGTGCCATGGCTAACATATCGGGGGGCAGTACCACTATTATTATAGCTCATAGGCTTTCTACTATAAGAAATGCCGATAAGATTATTGTAATTAATAAAGGCAGAGTGGAAGAGATGGGTACTCATGAGGAACTGTTGAATAAGGGAGGTATATACAGCCAGCTTTATGAAAAGCAACAAAGCTACCAGCGTACTGCTTAAGTAACCTTACTTAAGTAATCTTAATAAATTGATGTTTAATATAAATAATCATAAAAATTTTTTGAGTAATGTAGATAAAAAAGGATTTTATTAATTTATGCAGAATATATTTATATATATAATATTAAAAATATTATATAATAATATGAGTTATAACCGACGTTAGGTAAGTTGGTAGGGGGGTGTATATTTCGTCTACTTGCGTTGGTTTGCCAGGAGGAATTTTGTGAAAGCTGAAAAAGCTTTATACAATAATAAAGTTGTATTTATATTTGTATGGGTGCTTGTATTTTTGTCAGTGGTCTTGCTTGTATTTGTGATATGTTTTTCCCCAAGCTATAGTTATACAAGACAAGTTCCTAGAGCAGAAAAAGGGATTCTAGACCTAACAAGCTGGAGTTTTGAGAAGGACGGAGCTGTCAAGCTAAATGGAGAATGGGAATTTTACTGGGGGCAACTCCTAACACCTGAGGATTTTGCAAAAAAACAGAGTGAAGAAAAAGCTGAAATGAAAGATATATGGGCAATTGTTCCCAAATCATGGAATAAATATAAGTTAAACGGGAAAACACTAAGTGCAGATGGATGTGCTACATTCCGCCTGAAAGTAAAACTTAAAGATACTGATAATATAAATGTATTGGGTATAAAATTAGCGACAATTTGTACATCCTACAAACTATGGATTAACGGAAATATACGCAACAGCATCGGCAAGGTAGGCAAGAAAAAAGAAGAATTTTCTCCGGGGTATTTCCCGGATACTGTTTACTTTAACTGGCAGAATCAGAATGAAACAGGTGAAGCAGACGGAATAAATGAAATAGAAATAATAATTCAAGTTGCTAATTTTATTCACAGAAGGGGCGGAATTTGGCAGCCTTTAATTTTGGGTACAGAGAACCAGATAAAAAGCTTAAATGAACGAAGACTGTTTTCAGATATATTTATTTTTTCATGCCTTTTTATAATAGGCTTATATCAAATATTTATGTATTTTACATCTCCAAAAAGATTGTATATGTTTTATTTAGGGGTGTTTAGCCTTATTTTGTCAATTCGGACGTTGCTTCTTGGGGAGATGTACCTGGTTAAATTATTTCCTGCTGTTCCCCAGGAAATATTCCTGAAAATAGAGTATATAACCTTATGCCTTGGCCTTATATATAGCACTTTATATCTTGAATCTATATTTCCAGGAAAATTAAGCAAAGAAATATGTTTAATTTTCAAACTTTCCGGAATAGCATACTCGGTTTTCGTAGTGTTTATTCCTACAAGAGTACTTACCAGGTTTGTAATTGTTATTCAATTAACAGTTATTATGGCCGGTTTGTACTTTATTAGTGCAATAAAACCAGTGCTAAAGGAAAGAAAGGAGAAAGTCTTTATACTCGCCGGAACACTATTATCACTATTATTTTATGGAACAATAGTAAATGATATCCTGTATTTTAATGAAATAATATCTACAGGAAGCTATTCTTCCTTTGGTTTCTTTATCTTTGTTCTTGCCCATTTCCTTATGATTTCCGTACGTCATACGATGGCATTCTCAAGAGCCGAAAGTGCATCGCAGCATTTAGCGGCAATTAACAGATTAAAGGATGATTTTGTAATACATGCTTCATACCAAGGTGATTTATATTCTTCAACCCTTGAATTAAATGAAGTTTTAGATAGACTTTTAATAAGGCTTAAGAGTTTTGTTTTGTTTGATTGTGGTGTGGTAATGCTTAAAGAAGATGGAGAAGAGACCGATAGTCTGTGGGAAGTTGGGTTTAGAGTTGTTTTGCGTATGGGCTGTTTCAATGCGAATTGTTCTCATCGGGGAAAAGGCGGTAAAACTTTAATTATTCCGAAAGATAACCCTCTTATCAAAACTGTACTGGAAAAGCAACGACCTGTAATAATCAGAGATGCTAATAACGTTTCATACTGTATTTGTGAAAATGTTGAATGTGATAAAAGGTCTTTTCTCGCGGTACCTATTGTAAACAGTGGGGAGGTTTTAGGAATTATAGTCTTGCAAAAAAAAGAGAAGAATGCTTTCACTGAATATGATGCAGAGATATTGTATAATTTTGCCGCCCACTCGGGAATAGCTATAAAGAATGCAAAATTATTTACTGAAGTAAAAAATCTTGCCAGAATTGACGATTTAACAAAGCTTAGTAACCGTAGGTATTTCTTTGAACTTGCTGAAAGAGAATTTAAGTTGCATAAGAGATATAAGAACCTTCAAACCCTTTCGATGATAATGATGGATATTGATGACTTTAAAAAGATCAATGATACTTATGGTCACTATTTGGGAGACAATGTTTTAAGGGCTGTGGCAGAAAAGTGCAAAAAATCTTTAAGAGAAACTGATATAATAGGCCGTTATGGAGGGGAAGAGTATACAATACTTTTACCTCATACAGGCAGTGAAGAGGCAAAGAGCGTTGCAGAACGCTTACTGTCAAGTATAGCTGAATGCCCTATAATATTCGATGATAATGAGATTTCTGTGACAGTTAGTATAGGAGTGGCAGTTATGGATGATAGTATAAACACTATGCAAGAACTGTTGCAAAAAGCAGATACTGCTTTATATGCAGCTAAAAAGAAAGGGAAAAATTGTATTGTTCTGTTATAAGTAATAGTATGAGTTATATTATGAGTATATTATGAGCTATATGGGATGAGCCATTCAATGAACTTTACATAGTAGCGGGTGAAGGGTAGAAAGATTGCTGCACTAAGTAAATTGAAAACAGTGTGGGCATTGGCTACAAGTCGTGATTTGTCCTGCCCCAGCATGAATGTAAAGCTTTTTACACAGTGGGAAAATTGGCTAAGGAGGACAAGGGCAAGGAGGCTTCCTATTATGTTATACAAAGTGTGAGCCCATGCAGTGCGCCTGGCAGGAACAGTAGCCCCTATAGTGCTTATTTGGGCCATAAAGCAGGTGCCAATATTGTCACCCAAAATCAAGCCTAGAGCAGCGTCAAAACTAATCAGTCCTCCATTGAACAGAACAATGGTAAGCCCTACTGTCGCACTGCTGCTGTGTACCAACATTGTTGCAATCATGCCTATAATCAAACCCAGGTAAGGATTGTTACCATACTTAATGAATGTATTCTTAATAAAGTTGCTTTTTTCAATATATGGAATGCTCCAACCCAATATATTTATCCCCATTAACATAATTCCGAAACCTACTGCCGCATTGCCTATATTCTTGACAGAATATTTTTTCCCCAAAATCTTTATAACCAGCCCGGCTATTATAAATAAAGGGGCAAAATCCGTAAGTTTAAAAGACATAAATTGAGCTGTAATTGTGGTACCTATATTTGCACCGTAAATAATGCCTACCGCTTGAGTAAGACTGAGCATGCCGCTACTGACCATGCCTACTGTGATAAGTGTAACTGCAGTGCTGCTTTGTGTTAAAGCAGTAATAACAGTACCTGCTATAAGTGAAGTAAACACACTTGCCGTAAAGCGCGAAAGAACCCGCCTGATCCTGTGCATATTTATTTTTTCAAGGCTTCCACTCATAAGATTTACACCAAATATCAGACTTGCACTACCTGCAGCAAGATTCAATAGAATAATTAAAATTACTGTCACACATACCTCCACAAATAATACTGAATGATACCCTATAAAATAATAGTTTTTTTGTGTGTAAATTAGAACTGGAAAACTTGTTCATAATTAATAATGGTTAATCATGAAAGAATTAGGAAAGGGAAGGATAGTTTTTCCCTTATGTGACAGTAGTTAAAAGGCAATGGTACCAGGCTCAAGTCTTGCTGTTGCGAACATCACGAAGGTATGATACCCTGTATTCACCAGGTGTTGTACCATATTTTAACTTAAATTTCCTTATAAAATATTGAGGACTTGAATATCCTACTGCAGCACAAACATCTTCTATCTTTATATTTTTATTTACTAAGAGCAACTCTTTGGCTGCATTAAGTTTTTCTTCCATCAAATATTCCACGAAGTTCATTCCCGTTTCCTGTTTGAACATTCTACTTAGGTAGGTAGGGCTTATGTGCATAGCTTCAGCTACATAATTAAGAGATATTGATGGATTTAGGATGTTTTCTGATATAAAATCCTTGACCTCTTTTATAAAATCTGAGTTCTTTTCTGACCTCATTTCTTCAAAATATTCAAATATTTGAGTTATTATTACTTCAAACCACTTCTTAAGGTCTAGTATGTTGTCTATATTGTTGAAATCTGTATAAATATCATTAGATGTAATATAATCGGGATTAATTTTAAGCTCTGCAACAGTATCTTCAATGCAGGTTACACATTGCAACAAAGTTCTTATAGAATAGTTGTAGCACATGTGTTCCTTGCGTATAGTACCAATTATGTTTTTTATACTTTCAAGAGAAGCTTTTTTGTCGCGCATTTTCATTGAATTATAAAATTCCTCATAAATTGTACGTAATACTTCACCTGAATTCAATTCCCAGTTTATCCCTTCCTTGACGGTAAAGATGTTCTTTTCAGGATAAATGTAGCTGTAATTGACGTACATTTCCGCTTCAGTAAAAGAAGTGCGTATGTTATCAAGACCTGAATAACTGTTTCCAATGCTTATATTTACCTGGAGATTCAGAGAATTATTTATATAATCAACCAGCTTCATAGCATAAGGTATAATATCGATATCCTTATTATTAAGATTTAAAATTATATTTATGGAATCTATGCCTTCAGTACAAATAGATTTTAAATTATAATCCGATAGAATTTGCTCGGCTTTTTCCATAATATCAAGTTTTACCATCTCAAGAGTTTTTAAACCTATGGAGTTAGGGTATTTCCGTAATTTTAGGGTCATTGCAATAAAGTATTCAAATGGAAATGTTACACCTAAAAACTCCATTTTTTCGTATATATCTTCTTCATTTAAGGAATCGGACTTAAGAAGACTTTGAATAAAATGGTGCTTTATTATAGGAATACTCTTTTCTAATTTTTTTTCTTGTTCTTTAACTTTTGACGACAATAAACCGAGGGTTGAACTTATTATCCTGCATTCATCTTTTGGAATGTTAACAAAACGTGTTTGTATAATATTTTTACATAATTCGGATAAATATTTTAGGGGGGAATATATGCTTTTGGTTGATATTAATGAGACAAACAGGCCGAATATGAGGGTTACAACAGTAATAAGAATTATAGTTTTCCCAAGAAAATTAAATTTTGTTTCAATTAGTTCTGCTATTGGCTGTACCGTAATATATTTCCATTTATTGTAATCCGATGATATATAGGAGATAATACAATCCTTTCCAGCAACTTTTGCTATGAAGTAACCATTATCATTATTATTACAAGAATTCCATACTTTATTTCCGAACGATAAATCCCTTATATTGCTGAAGAGATATTTTTTGTCACTATGAGAAAGGATTTCACCGTCTTCATTAATGACAAAAATCTGGCCGAAATTAACAGGTGCAGAACCTTTAATTAAACTGTGCAGGATACTTTCATCAACAGCTATGGCAATACTGCCCCCGGCTTTGGATTTTGCCGAAGGAGAAGATATTTTACGGACATAGGTTATAAACACTTTTTCTGTATCAGTTGAAGAATTCACGGAGGGTGCCAGGGTAGACCTTTCTTTTTTTAGTCCCCAGTATTCCTTAATATCCGAATCATATAACTCGTAAATATATAGTCTATCTGGCATTATAGAGTTATCATCAGGATTATATTTTATTCCATCTGTGGAGACCAGCAGTTCATTATTTTTATAATATATTGTTATAGAATTTATTAATGGGTTTGCTGCTTTAATATTCTTTAAAAAATCAGATACTTTAAGCAAACCTGTATAATTACCTTCTATAGAATTTAAAAAATAGTATGAAATGTCAGGGTTATTTATTGCATTTTGAAGTACAATTAAAGATATTTTATCCACATTATCCAGTATAAAACTATCAATGGTGTGTTTAAAGTGATTAAGAAGGTCATTATTGGATTTTATTGCCCAATTTTTAATGTTATTGCTTTCAAGCCTGTAGGAAAATACAGCCATGAAACCAACACAGATAATTACGATAATTAGATAAGAAATAAATAGCTTATATAAATAACTTAGCTGTAAATATTTTGCATTTTTAATATTTTGCACATTTTTAATATCGAAAAATCTTTTTGATTTTTTTGAAAAATCTATTTCATGGTAATAATCCCAAAATTTGAGGTGCATTAAATAACCCTCCTTCAAAATACATTATAACTCATTGTTATTCTTTTTTAAAGGTCTTACTATAAGGTTTTCAAATTATTTACCATAAGTGCAAGAAAATTATCATTAGAAAATCAAATAAATTATTATGGTTGAAAGTTATTTATATTGAATTTCTCTCTCAAAGGTACTAACATAAAATCATAGTAGCCAGTTACTTATGATGTTTGTATTAATTTTCGTTATTTTCTATTAATTATATTATTGAACTAATATTGAACTAATTTCCGGTTTATGCCGGGATTAGTAAATAAAAAATCAAATATAAAAATCAAGGAGGTATTATCTTATGCAAAAAGCTAGAAAAAGACTTTCATTAGTACTAGTTATAGTACTATCTATACTAGTGCTTACAACTGGGTGTGTAGTGAGGGATACTGATACAGGACAAAAGACGGGGCCGGATAAGACTACAGAACAGACAAAAACGTCTGCGGATGAGCCAAAAGTTGAGCCCCCTGTAAAATTGAAAATGTTTTTTGGGGATGCGGGTATAGCTTTTCCAAATGATGTGGACAAAAGCAACAATCCATTCTTGAATGTTATTGAGAAAGCTGCTAATGTAGATTTGGAAATGATTCAGCCAGCATATGCGGATTTCCAGACAAAATTCAACTTAATGATGGCTTCCGGTGATATACCTGATATTGTACACTGTTGGTTCCACGCAGATATTGACAAGTATGGTGCTGATGGTGCATTTTTAGACTGGGAACCTCTAGTACAAAAGTCGCCTGTATTATCAAAACTTTATAATAAAGAAATGCTTGATATGATGAGGACAAATGATGGAAATATTTATAAATTATATACATTAAGCAATGATAACCCGCAGGGGACATATGCAAGAATAGACCTTATAAGAGAGGTAAACGGAGACAAGATGCCTATTACTCCGGATGACTGGTATGAAGTAATGAAAAAAGTTAAGGAGAAATACACGGATTCTGTTCCCCTTTCAAGCAGAGGCGGCTTCATGATGATGGATATGTTCTTTAAAGCTTTTGGTGCACAAGTTGACGGTAACGGCGTAAAAATGCAAGTAACACCTGACAATAAATATATCTGGGCTTTTGAATATCCTAAAATGAGAGACGCAATCGCATATCACAGGAAATTGTATGAAGAAGGATTACTTGACAAGACTTTTGTAACAAATACTGGAGTTGAATTTGCCAATAGAATCACCGAAAAGAACATGATGGTATGGCGCGGTGATTCTGCAGCAGTATTAGGGCAACAACAGCAGTTTGTTCAATTAGGAAAGAAGAATGTAATAATTGGCTTTGTTAATAATCCTATAGCGCCTGGAGTAGATCCTGAATTAGCATACTGGTCATATTCTCCTTTAGGGTGGCATATAGTTTCCATTTCTTCAAAGTGTACTAATGTTGATGCTGCTGTGAGAGTAATAGAGACATTTCTGGATTACGAAATTTGCAAACAGATGTCATGGGGACGCGAAGGCATAGAATATTATGTACGTCCTGACGGTACAAGACTTGTGGATGTTGAAGCAAGTGCCAAGACATATTATAGAAATGCTTATACATTCATGAGACAATACTGGTATCAGGAAGGTATGAATGTAAGAATGGCTACTGTACTTCCTACCATGGATGCTACACAGGCTTCAGAGTTTAGAAAGGCATGGGACTCTGGTATTGAAATTAGAAACAAGGAATCAGCAAAGGTGCCAATAATAACGCCTGCAAGTTTTGTTTCAACAATTGCTGACCTTGCTCCGAAGTCTAGTCAAGCGCGTGAGGAATCCAAAGCAATAATGTATAAGGCTGTTATAGGTGAGATATCAATGGAAGAGTATGACAGACAAGTTGCAGCCTGGCTGCAAAAATACAAATATATTACTGACGAATATACTAAGTCATTGCAAAAAGTAATCCAAGAAAGAGGAGATAAAAAAGTTTATCGGTCAAACTAAATAACTTTTATGTAGTGGCTTATATAGAAAAAGTGCACGTATTTAAGTTTTAGATATTATACTAATTTATTTTAATAATTTTTAGCAGTCACCGGGGATATGACTTGGTAAAAAGTCATACCCCCGGGAGTATATATATTTTTTGCAGCAGGGTTACGGAGGTGGTGTGAATGGCAGAAGCAGGTCAGATGAAAGCTGTACAGGTGACCAAGACAACAAAAAAAATAAAGTATAATAAAAATGGCAGACTGAGTTTTTTACCGGGCAGAGATATACCGATATATATGCTTCTTGCGCCTGCAGTAATATTGTTATTTGTCTTTCATTATATACCGATTTATGGTATTGTTATGGGTTTTCAGAATTACAGTCCTTTTAAAGGAGTATTTCGAAGTGAATGGGTTGGGTTATATCATTTTAAAAAATTCTTAACAGATGCAAGCTATTGGAGAGTAATGAAAAATACCGTAATAATAAATATATACTCCCTCATTTTTTCTTTTCCTGCACCAATTATATTTGCTTTGTTATTAAACGAAATAACTAATATGAAATTCAAAAGAACTGTACAGACAATAAGCTATCTTCCGTATTTTATATCATGGGTTGTTACGGCAGGACTTGTAATATCAGTACTTTCACCTACAACTGGAATAGTAAATATTATTCTTAACAAAGCCTTCGGTATGGAACCTATTTATTTTATGGTAAAAAAGGAATACTTTCGGACTATACTTATTAGCTCGGGTATATGGAAAGGTGTGGGAATGTCATCAGTATATTATCTTGCAGCAATAAGTTCTATTGATCCAAACCTATACGAAGCGTCAATAATAGATGGGGCTAATAGATGGAAACAAACGTGGTATATTACTCTTCCGGGGTTATCTTCCATTATTACTGTTCTTTTGTTACTACAAATTGGAAGTCTTTTAAGCATAGGATTTGAACAAGTATTTTTACTTTATAATCCGATGGTATATGAAGTCGCAGATGTTATCAGTACTTATACTTACAGGTTAGGTATTGAAGAGACGCAATTCAGTGCAACAACTGCTATAGGATTCACCCAATCAGTGGTAAATTTCGTTTTATTGTTTATTGCAAACAGAACTGCAAGAAAGGTTGCAGGATGGTCTGTATGGTAATATGAAAATTAGTAACTAGAAAGGGAAGAGTTATGATTAAATCAACGGGAAAAAAATTATTTGATGCATTTAATTATACATTTATGATTGTGTTTTGTATGTTAATTGTATTACCCTTCATGCATATTATAAGTATTTCATTAAGCAGCAAGGAAGCACTGATAAAAATGAGTGTCAGCTTCTGGCCAAAAGGGTGGGAATTTTCAGCGTATAAAGCTATACTAAGTGATAATGTATTTTTATGGTCAGTAGTAAATACCATTTATATCACAATAGTTGTAACAATATTAAACTTAATAATCGATGTAATGGCTGCATATGCCTTTTCAAAAAAATTTTATGGAAAAGCTTTTTTTAATTATTATTTTGTTTTGACAATGTATTTTTCAGGAGGATTAATTCCTTTTTATATATTAATGACAAATTACTTGCACTTGCAGAACACATACCTGTCACTTATACTTCCGGCACTGGTAAATGTTTTTTACATTATTGTAATACGCACCCAGATAGAATCAATTCCGACAAGCCTGGTGGAAGCAGCTATTATTGACGGAGCAACACAATCACAAGTACTTTTCAGAATAGTTGTTCCCTCCATTGTACCTACAATTGCGGCTATAGGGATGTTTATTGCTCTTGGTTCTTGGAACAGTTGGTTTAACGTGATGCTTTTTATAAATAATAACAAAATGTGGACACTTCAGTATTATTTAAGGAAATTAGTTATGGAGAAAATGATTACTGCAAGTCTAAGCGAAGCGGGTCAAAGAATAATGGAATTGGGAACAGTAGAAATAACACCGGAAAACTACCAGATGGCTGCTATTATCCTTGTAGCACTGCCAATTGTTTGCATATATCCGTTTGTTCAAAAATATTTTGTTAAGGGAATACTTGTAGGTTCGGTAAAGGAGTGATAAAAAGAAGCAGATATTGACATTATACCCACGTTTAAACATACACAAAATCACAAATTTGTGCTATTATAAAACAATAATGTTAATGAAAAACTCTTTTTGTACAAGTATAATTAATATAGAAGTACAATTAAAAAAAATTAATATGAATTGTTAAGGAAAAGTTCTTTAATTGGCCTGAAAATACTGTACAAAATATTGATTCAAACATTGGGTCGAAAAGGAACTGATTCCTGTGATGTGACTTCTATGATTTATGCTAGAATGAAATTAAAATGAAAGGGTGGATAATACATGTCTAACCTAGCAATTAATGGGGGGAACCCTCTTAGGACAGAAGGCTTTCCTAAATGGCCTCAATATGGAGAAAAGGAAAAAAAGGCATTGGAAAGGGTTTTAAATAGTGGAGTCTGGGGAACTCTGGGAAACGAGGTAAAGCAGTTTGCCAAAAAGTTTGCTGAATACCAGCAGGCAAATTATGGGATAGCAGTAACAAACGGTACCGTTTCAATAGAAATTATTTTAAGAGCATTAGGGATAGGATATAGTGACGAAGTTATAATCCCACCATATACATTTAACGCTACAGCATCTGCCGTACTTTTCTTGGGAGCTACACCCGTGTTTGTTGATATAGAAGCTGATAGTTATAATATTGATCCTAATAAAATTGAAGAATCAATTACCCCAAAAACAAAAGCAATTATACCGGTGCATGTAGGCGGAAGAGCCTGTGATATGGATAGAATAATGGACATAGCATCTAAGCATAACCTCTATGTAATAGAAGACTGTGCACATGCCCATGGTTCCGAATGGAAAGTGAGAAGAGTGGGTTCAATTGGCCATGCCGGTTCATTCAGTTTTCAGGCCAGTAAGAATTTAACCGCAGGGGAAGGTGGATTTATTACAGTAAACGATACTGCCATTTATGAAAAATGCTGGTCAATACATCATTGCGGGAGGGCTTACCGAGGGACAGTATGGTATGAACATGTAAACATTGGGACCAACGCCAGGATGACTGAATGGCAGGCAGCTATACTGGATGCTCAGATGGAATCCCTGGATGAACAGATACAAAGGAGAATGGAAAACGCAGAGTATTTGAATTCACGTTTAGAGGAGATACCATGTGTTGAGCCATTAAAGCATGATGAACGGATAACTAGGAATTCATACCACTTGTTTATTTTCAAGTATAAAAGTGAAAATTGCAAAGATTTACCCAGGGAAAGGTTTATAAAAGCATTAAATGCTGAAGGAATACCCTGTTCTTCCGGATATGTATGTCTTTATAAGCAGCCTCTTTTCCATGGCGAAGATATTAGAAGGGTAACAGATTCTAAAATAGATTATAAGAATATGTATCTTGAAAATGCAGAAAAGGCCGGAGAAAAAGAAGGGATATGGCTTACTCAGAATATGCTGCTTGGGACTAAAAAAGATATGGACGACATTATAGATGCTATAATTAAAGTATATGAGAACGTGGATGAATTGCTGTAGATGGGGTGATTATTAAATGAAAATATTGGACGCTGTATACGAATTAGGAAAAACTGGGAAATGATTAAGCTTAAGTGAGTGTAGAAAAAAAGGGGTGGCCTCGGCCACCCCTTTTAAAATTTCTCCGATGTTGGTATAATATACAAAATACTATATTTTATAAATAATATAAGTATAAATTTTAGGATAAATTGTCAAGGGGGATTAATTTATGACAGAGCTGAAGCATGAAAATTTTATTCTTATCCATTAATAGTGGCTGCGTTAGTAATTTTATCCAATTATATAATAATATTACATAAATTTAACCATACGTTTAAGTCATCGGATAACACTATAACC
>JABUEW010000010.1 GCA_013314855.1 Bacillota bacterium
GCAAATCAACTGTTCTAAGCAAAATAATTACATTGAAATATTATTAAATTCTATTCAAATTATTTTGCGAGTTTGATTTGCCCCGAAGTGAATTTACAGGCTCTTAAGACTTGGAGCATTTAGTTACTGGAAACATTTTCTTCATAAAAAGAAAATGCGCCTGGAGTAATAAGTCGGTTGACAAACAACTATATTCAATAGATAATAACAATATAAAATATTCAATATTCAATGATTAATATTTTATTAAAAAATTGGAAGGAATGATAGATAATATGCTTGAATTAGAGCAATTTAGATTGGAAATTGATGACTTGGCAGAAGAATTAAAGGAATTGAGGGATTCACTTTGATGTTCTCGGTATAAAAAATGAAATAGAGGAGCTTGAGCAAAAGGCTGCCGAACCTGAATTTTGGCGCAATATTGAAGCCAATCAAACGATTATGCAGAGAATAAAGGTATTAAAGTCCAAACTTGGTAGTTTAGAAAAATTGGAAAAAACTTTGCAGGATATACAAACACTAAATGAACTTGGTATTGAAGAAAATGATGCAAGTGTAGTAGAAGAAGTAAGGGAAGGGCTTAAAAAATTGAGGGAAGAAATTAGAACTTTAAGACTTGAAACTCTATTAAACGGACCTTACGATAAAAATAATGCTATAATGAGTTTACATGCAGGCGCAGGTGGAACGGAAGCCCAGGACTGGGTACAGATGCTTTTAAGGATGTATACCCGTTGGGCGGAAAATAAAGGCTACACTGTGAAAATCCTTGATTATCTGGAAGGTGACGAAGCAGGAATAAAAAGTATTACTATCCATGTTATAGGAGAAAATGCATATGGATTTCTAAAATCGGAAAAGGGTGTACACAGGTTGGTCAGAATATCCCCTTTCGATGCTTCAGGACGTAGACATACTTCTTTTGCTTCTGTAGATGTGATGCCTGAATTGGATGAGGATATACAAATCGACATAAACCCTGACGATTTGCGTATAGATACTTATCGTTCCAGCGGAGCGGGAGGACAACATGTTAATAAGACTGAGTCGGCCATAAGAATTACTCATATTCCTACAGGGATTGTGGTCTCATGCCAGAATGAGCGTTCTCAATTTCAAAACAGGGAAACTGCTATGAAAATGCTTAGGGCAAAGCTGTTTGAATTAAAAGAACGGGAGCAAAAGGAGAAAATAGAGGACCTCAAAGGTGTTCAAATGAAAATTGAATGGGGTAGTCAGATAAGGTCGTATGTTTTTTGTCCTTATACCCTTGTAAAAGACCATCGGACCGACTATGAGGAAGGTAATGTCAATTCGGTTATGGATGGAGAAATTGACGGATTTATTAATGCTTACCTTGTAGGAAGTATTAATAGAAATATTAATAAAGGATGAATATTTATGAACACTACGAATCACATTGAAAATATGCTTATCGGAAATCAGGCTAATAATAAAGAGCTTAACAATAAATTGAATAAGCTAATATCTATTTTAAGAGAGAAAGCTGCCCTGGCTATAGCATTTTCAGGTGGTGTAGATAGTACGTTTCTTCTTAAAGTGGCCCAGGACACTTTAAAAGATAATGTTATAGCTGTTACGGCAAAGTGGCCTATTCATTCCGAAAGAGAATTTAAAGAAGCTGTAGATTTTGTGAAACAGTTAAATGTAAGACATATAATTTTGAAATCAGATAGTATTGATGATATAGAAGGGTTTTCTCAAAATCCTGAAAACAGGTGTTATTTGTGCAAAAGGGAGATTTTTAAAAAAATTAAAGAGGTTGCAAAGAAAAATGGCTTTATACATGTTGCCGATGGCTCCAATATTGATGACCTTAAGGATTACAGGCCGGGTATTGTTGCTTTAAAGGAGTTGGGTATTATAAGCCCATTAAGAGATGCGGGTTTAACGAAAAGCGACATAAGGGAGCTATCCAGAGAGACAGGCCTTCCTACATGGAATAAGCCGGCTTTTGCATGTCTTGCTTCCAGGATACCTTATGGACACGAAATTACAAAAGAAAAATTGGAAATAATTGACAAGTCGGAGCAATTTCTGATTGATTCAGGATTCAAACAAGTGAGGGTACGACATCACGGGGATATAGCACGGATTGAGGTATCTGCAGAAGAACGGAGCAATTTCTTTAATCCTGGATTTATGGATGAAGTTCATTACAAGCTTAAACAATATGGATTTAAGTATATAACCCTTGATTTAATGGGTTACAGGACCGGAAGTTTAAATGATGGGGTAAAAAAATAAATTAGTATAAAAAAAGCAGGTATGGATATGGATATGGGTATAGGGATTATTGGATTAGGCAAATTAGGGTGTTCTCTGGCTGTTGGTTTAAAAAAGGAGGGCTATATAATCTCAGGTCTGTATAGTAAATCTGCCGATTCAGTGAAGTTTGCAAATGCCAAGCTGGACACAAATTTTGAAAACAGCCTGGTTGATACTGTAGAGAAGTCTGAAATAGTGTTTATTACCGTACCCGATTCCAGCATTGTAAATGTAGTCATGGAAATATCATCCGGTTTAAGCCGGGAAAGTATTTGCAACAAGGTATTTATTCATTGCAGTGGGGCATTATCAAGTCATGTATTGGAGTTATTAGAAGAAAAAGGTGCGTATACAGGTTCTCTCCACCCTGTACAGACTTTTGCCGATAAAGAAACGGGATGGAAGGGGTTATACGGTATATATTACGGATTTGAAGGCAACAATAGGGCTTATGAAATTATAAAGCCCATAATATTATCATTTAAGGGGAAAGTTTTGAATATTAATGAGAAATACAAGTCTCTCTACCATGCTGCTGCGTGTATTGTGTCGAATTATTTTGTAACACTGGCATATATTGCAGGCCACTTATTTGAGAGCATTGGGGCAGAATCTGATGAAGGAATCAAAGCCCTTAAGCCGTTAATTGAAAAAACATTATATAATATAGATTCTCTGGGCCCTGTAAATGCGCTTACGGGTCCGATTTCCAGAGGCGATATTGAGACTGTTGCAGGTCATATTGAAGCAATAAAAGAAAAAAATCCGGAAATATTGGATGTCTACAAAGCTTTAGGTAGAATTACGGTAGAGATTGGGTTGGAAAAGGGTACTATACATGATGAACAGGCAGAGTTATTAAAGAGGTTATTGGACTGATGAGTAACTGATGAGTAATAGCAGGTATTATGAAAAGATGGCCTTGGAGTGATGTTGATGAATTCTGAAAGTTTAAGAAATTTACTTGAAAATGTAAAGTCCGGAAAGGTATCTATTCAAGATGCCTTAAACCACTTGAAGAAACTGCCTTTTGAGGATTTGGGTTTTGCAAAAGTCGATTACCATAGAAATTTGAGGACCGGGTATCCTGAAGTTGTATTTTGCCTGGGAAAAACCGTTGACCAAGTAAAATCAATTATCATGAAGCTGATGAAGCAAGACAACAACATTATGGCTACCAGGGCTACGCGGGAAATTTATGACGGAATTAGTGAAATTGCTGAAGATGCATTATACTATGAGACTGCAAGAATAGTGGTTGTTAAAAGAAGGGAGCTTGTTGTATCTGAAAAGATTATTGCAGTTGTCAGTGCAGGGACTTCGGATTTGCCCGTAGCTGAAGAAGCTGCTGTTACAGCAGAGATTATGGGGAATAAGGTTGAAAGAATATATGATGTAGGCGTTGCAGGGCTTCATAGGCTGCTTGCAAATATTGATGCTTTGTTTAGAGCAAATGTGCTTGTTGTAGTTGCAGGGATGGAAGGTGCCCTTGCCAGCGTTGTGGGAGGTATGGTTGATAAACCTGTTATTGCAGTACCTACCAGTATAGGGTATGGGGCAAACTTTGGCGGACTTTCAGCCCTTTTAACAATGCTTAACAGCTGTGCTGCCGGAATAGGGGTGGTTAATATTGATAATGGCTTCGGGGCAGGTTATTTGGCTAGTATGATTAATAGGCTTTAATAGGCTTTAACCTGCAGGTTGCATTGAAATTTTTGCTTGTAAATTTTTGCTTATATTTGCTTATAATAAACTAATGGGTTATGGAGGTAGAGTTTAATGAAAGTATTGTTTTTTGACTGTTTTTCCGGTATCAGCGGAGATATGGCCTTAGGTGCGCTCCTTGACCTTGGCATAAATGAAAAGGTTTTCCGGAGAGAACTAGAGAAACTTAACCTGACAGGATACAGAGTGGAAATTGAGAAGAAGCAAAAAAGCGGAATATACGGGACGGATGTGACTGTTATTGTTGAAGATGATGAACATGACCTTTATTCCCATACAGCCTGTAATTTGACCGACATTGAACTGCTGATTGATAAAAGTGACCTGAAGCAAAAGGTAAAAGATTTCAGCAAAAAGGTATTCAGAGAAATTGCCAGGGCTGAAGCAAAAGTACATAATAAAGGTATAAACGAGGTACATTTCCATGAAGTAGGGGCTGTGGATTCTATTGTAGACATAGTGGGCACGGCAATATGTATTGACTTACTAGGTGTAGATAAAGTATTTTCGTCTCCTTTATATGACGGGAAAGGCTTTATAGAGTGCCAACACGGTATAATACCTGTACCTGTACCTGCCGTAATGGAAATGCTGTCAGGAAGTAATATACCCCTTATAACTACAGATATAAATACTGAACTTGTAACACCAACGGGTATGGGGCTAATTAAATGCCTGGCATTAGATTTCGGCAATATGCCTGCAATGATTATTGACCGTATAGGTTACGGAATGGGAAAAAGGGAGATAGGAAGACTAAATGCTCTTAGAGTTGTTCTGGGTGATTTATTGGAAGAGAAGTTTATAGAAGAAAAATGTGAGATGGATGAGATATTAATACTTGAGACAAACATTGATGATATAAGTCCTGAAATATTAGGGTATACCTTGGAGCAATTGATGAATAACGGTGCTTTAGATGCTTATTATATTCCTGTATATATGAAAAAGAACCGACCAGGCGTATTGCTTACTGTCCTTGGGAAAATAGAAGATGAGGACAAGCTGATTGATATTGTATTTAGAGAAACATCCACCCTTGGGATACGGAGGAGCATTACACGGAGATATTGTATGGATAGGGAAATACGCCATATAGAGACGCAATATGGCAAGATAAGGGTAAAAATTGCTACAAAAGGAGAATCAAAGAAAATATCTCCTGAATATGAAGATTGTAAGGAGATAGCAAAAAGAAACGGTATTCCCTTAAGGGAAGTGTATAATCTTGTATACAGCCGCTACTACCATAATTAGATTGTTGACATTGAATAAAGAAATAGTGAAGGAGATAATGTTATGGGAAATAATATGGTTGATAATATGAATAACAATATGAATAACATAATAAATAAAGAAACGGTTAATAAATCAAACTATGAATTAATTCTTGTTATAAGTGATGAACTTCAGGTAAGCCAGGTTGCAGCAAGAATGACAAGAGAAATGGGAATATACAGTGAAGTGCTCATCTATAGTGATAGAGTGGAGGGAACAAAAAAAGAGGCAAAAGCAAAGAAAATAATAGGGGAAATAAAGGATAAAAGCCCCAAGGGGGTTATATTTGTCGGTAGAAATGATGGCAGCAGGAATCTTTTGCTGTTTAATGAAATCTCCAGCCTGGGTATACCTGTATTAAAAACCGATAAACCGGATAAAGATACAGTGCAAAATTTTCTTTTTAATAGTTGCAAGTGCCAAGGCACTTGGAATATGAAGGTTTTTGTTGAAAATGCCATAAAAGAGATAAGGAATAAGGTAGGAAACAGAAGGGTATTCTGTGCTCTTTCCGGAGGCGTGGATTCGTCTGTTGCAGCCGTATTAGTCCATAAAGCAGTCGGAAAGCAACTTACCTGTATATTTGTCGACCACGGCTTACTAAGAAAATATGAAGCATCCCAGGTGGAAGAGGTTTTTAGAAACCAGTTTGATATTAATCTTGCTAAAGTAGATGCAGAAGATAGATTTTTGGAAAAACTCAAAGGGGTAAGGGACCCTGAAAAGAAAAGGAAGATTATTGGCGAAGAATTTATTAGAGTGTTTGAAGAAGAAGCCAAAAAGATTGGTGAAGTTGATTTCCTTGTACAGGGTACCATTTATCCTGATATTATAGAAAGCGGTATAGGAAACAAGGGAGTTGTAAAAAGCCATCATAATGTGGGCGGATTGCCTGAGAAAATAGAGTTTGAGGGAATAATTGAACCTTTGAAATACCTCTTTAAGGATGAAGTTAGAAAAGTTGGAGAGGAACTAGGTATTCCAGCCAATATAGTATGGAGGCAGCCGTTCCCCGGACCTGGACTTGCTGTAAGAATTATTGGAGAGGTAACAAAAGAAAAATTGGATATACTTAGAGATGCAGACTATATATTTAGAGAGGAAATTGCAAAGGCTGGGCTTGATAGAGAATTAAGCCAGTATTTTGCAGTTTTAACCGATATGCGCAGTGTTGGTGTACGAGACGGTAAAAGGACTTATGATTATACAATAGCCCTAAGAGCTATAAAAACTAAAGATTTTATGACAGTAGACTGGGTAAGGCTTCCTTATGATATATTGGCGGAAACGGTATATAGGATTGTCAATGAAGTAGGCCATGTTAACAGGGTGGTCTACGACATAACGGCTAAACCTCCGGCAACCGTAGAGTGGGAATGAATTACAGGCGCCCGGAAATTTACTGCATTGCCTGGAGTAACATGGACAGGAGGTTGCATATGCAAAGCATAAGTATAAGGACACCAGGCAGGACTGCCATGGTGGATATAACCGCAAAAGTAGAAGAAATTGTAAGTAAAAGCGGTGTAAAATCAGGTATATGTATGATATTTGTACCCCATACCACTGCCGGCATAACAATTAACGAAAATGCAGACCCTGATGTTGTGTCGGATATACTAAAGGAAATGAATAAAATAGTGCCTTTTAATGATAATTATGCTCATTTGGAAGGAAATTCGGCAGCCCATATAAAAGCCAGCATATTTGGTTTTTCACAGCAGTTGATTATTGAGGAAGGCAGGCTGGCCCTCGGCACATGGCAGGGAATATACTTCTGTGAATTTGACGGCCCCCGGAATAGACAGGTGTATGTAAAGATAATGTGAGGATTAATTTCCTGATTGACAAACAGTAGATAAATTTGATAGTATATTTTTGGGGATTCAAGCAAGGCAGTCTACGCAATACCGGGTTGGTTCTACCAACCCGTTTTAAATTTTCAATTAAATACAGTTTTAATCATTGCACTTAAATCATTTAATTAAGGTACAATTCAGCGCCAATTATATTAAGGAGGTTAAATTTATGATGGAAAGGCTTTTTAAACTTAAGGAAAACGGCACAAATGTAAGGACGGAAATTATTGCAGGTGTTACAACTTTTATGACAATGGCATACATTTTAATTGTAAATCCTGCCATATTATCAGATGCAGGCATGGATAGAGGCGCTGTTTTTACAGCTACTGCCCTTTCATCTGCAATAGCTACCATACTAATGGCGTTTTTGGCCAATTATCCCATTGCGCTGGCTTCAGGTATGGGACTTAATGCGTATTTTGCATATGTTGTTGTTCTTAGCATGGGTTATTCCTGGCAGATTGCCCTTACAGCTGTATTTATTGAAGGTATAATATTTGTTATTTTAACGATGTTTAAGTTCAGAGAAGCAATAGTTAACTCTATACCGATAAACCTGAAATACGGAATTACCGTTGGGATAGGCCTGTTTATTACATTTATTGGTTTTCAGAATACAGGCATTATTGTGAATAATGATGCAACTCTTGTAGGACTTGGAGATCTTAAAAGTTTAACAGTTATTCTGGCAATTATAGGAATAATATTAACAGCTTTTTTGGTACATAAAAAAATAAAAGGAGCGCTTCTCTGGGGTATTCTGGCAACTTATGTTTTAGGTATAATATGCCAATTTACAGGCCTTTATGTTGTAGATGCAGCAGCAGGAAGATATAGCCTTATCCCTGATAAGATAATTTCCTTACCGCCATCATTAGTATCGATATTCCTTAAGTTTGATTTCAGTGGTGCTCTTGCATTAGGAGTAAATTTCCTTGTTGTAATGTTTGCATTCCTTTTTGTAGATTTGTTTGACACGGTAGGCACGCTAATAGGTGTAGCAAGTAAGGCAAATTTACTGGATAAAGACGGTAAACTGCCAAGGGCGAAACAGGCGCTTATGTCAGATGCAATAGGTACAGTAGTGGGTGCAAGCCTTGGTACATCTACAGTAACCAGTTACATTGAGAGTTCAGCAGGTGTGGCTGAAGGAGGAAGAACAGGCTTGACAGCTCTTACGACAGGGCTTTTGATGATTATAGCATTAATATTTTCTCCTATTCTTACAATAATACCTTCTTTTGCAACTGCACCTGCGCTGGTAATTGTTGGACTTTTTATGGCTTCAGCCATTGTAAAAATTGATTTTAGCGAGGACTTTACAGAAGCTCTTCCAGCCTTCCTTGCAATGATTATAATGCCGCTTACTTACAGCATTGCTGACGGTATAATGTTTGGAATTGTTTCATGGTTTATACTGAAGATAGTTTCAGGAAGAATTAAGCAAATACACCCGGTTGTTTATGTGTTGGTTATTTTGTTTATCTTAAAAATTGTGGCATAAAATTGTGGCATAAATATTTTATTTTAATGGCCTGCTTGAAATGACGGAGCCAGGTTCTGCTTAATAATAAATACCGGGCTCTGTCCTAACCCCGCTTTTAAAATTATCCGCCATTAAAATGATGGATATTATAAGAGGTAGAAATATTCAACAATAATATTATATAAATTTTAAAAGTTAAAATTCATATGTATATACCTTTAATATATATATTGGAGGTTTAAAAATGAAAGTAAATGGACAAAAAGTTGCTGTTATAATGGGAAGCGATTCGGATTTTCCTGTTATCAAAAAGTGCATTGCTATACTTAAAGAGTTTGGGGTTGAATATGAGGTTATGGTTTGTTCCGCTCACCGGACTCCCGACAAAGCGGCGGAATTCGCGAAAAGGGCTGAAGAACAAGGGGTTAGCGTTATTATTGCCGCAGCAGGAAAGGCAGCTCACCTACCGGGTGTACTGGCAGCTTACACACCATTACCGGTAATAGGAATACCCATAAAATCTTCCACCATGGACGGGCTTGATTCCCTGTTGTCTATTGTACAGATGCCTTCCGGTATTCCGGTAGCTACCGTTGCAATAGACGGAGCTGAAAATGCGGCACTGTTAGCACTGCAAATATTATCAACTGCCAATAAAGAGTTAAGAGCAAAGATAAGGGAGTATAAAGGGAAATTAGCTGCAAAAGTTGAAGAAAAAAATGCTGAACTTCAGGAAACACTTTGTAAAGAAGGTTTATAGGGTATTTGTTGTTGTTAATGAATTGGCTATTGGTTATTAAAGTTAGGAGGTTTTATGGAATACGATATTTATGAGAACAAGCTGAATGAAGAATGTGGGGTATTTGGTATATACAGTAAGGATCATCTTGATGTGGCAAAACTAACCTATTACGGTTTATTTGCCCTTCAGCACAGGGGGCAGGAAAGCACAGGTATTGCAGTTAATGATGCAGGCACTATAATATACTATAAAGATATAGGGTTGGTCTCAGAAGTATTTAACGATACTATACTTGAGCATTTGAAGGGAGAAATGGCAATAGGCCATGTTAGATATACAGCGGATGTTAAAGATTACAGGGAAAACATCCAGCCGATTGTTATAAAGTATAAGGAGGGACAGTTGGCCTTAGCTTATAACGGCACTCTTGTAAATGCAAATCAAGTAAGAAGCGATATGGAGGAAAAAGGAGCAATATTCCAGACCAATAATGATGCGGAAATAATAGCCAACCTCATATCCAGGTACAGAATTTCCAGCGGCAGTATTGAAGAGTCATTAATTAAAACAATGAAGGATATTAAGGGCGCTTACGCCTTTGTAGTTTTAACTCCCCATAAACTTATAGGGATAAGGGATTCATTGGGTATAAAACCTTTATGCATAGGTATGATAAACAACTCATATGTATTTTCTTCTGAGTCTTGTGCCCTGGATGCCGTAGGAGCGGAATTTACCAGGGATGTAAATCCCGGTGAAATAGTTGTAATTGATGAGAACGGAATTAGATCTATCCAAACGGAAGTACCTGGAGAGTCCAGGCTTTGTATCTTCGAATTTGTATATTTTGCCAGGCATGACAGCTATATAGATGGAGTCAGTGTATATGAAGCAAGACTGGAAGCAGGAAGAAGACTCGCTATTGAACATCCGGTAGATGCGGATATTGTTATAGGAGCTCCCGACAGCGGTCTTATTGCAGCAATGGGTTTTTCCAGGCAGTCAGGCATACCCTATGGAACAGGGCTTATAAAAAATAGGTATGTAGGCAGGACTTTTATAAGGCCTGGCCAAGAGCAAAGGGAAATTGCAGTAAAAATTAAGTTTAATGCAATACGGAGCGAAATAGAAGGAAAAAGGATTGTGATGGTAGACGATTCTATAGTTAGAGGAACCACCACAAAAGCTATTGTACAGATGCTGAAAAGTGCCGGAGCCAGGGAAGTGCATATAAGGGTAAGTTCACCCCCTTATAGATTTCCATGCTACTACGGTATTGATACTCCTTCTAGAGAGCAACTGATGGCATCAACTTATTCCCTGGAAGAAATAAGGAATATTATAGGAGCGGACAGTTTGGAGTACTTGAGCTTGGAAGGGTTGATGAAAACACCTATAGGCTCAAAATGTAATTTCTGTTGTGCATGTTTTAACGGAGAGTATCCTATTGAAATACCTTGTAGAGGAGAGGATTCAAATGCTGACATATAAAGATGCAGGTGTGGATATTGAAGCCGGTTACGAAGCAGTAAGGCTTATGAAAAACCATGTCAGAAAGACTTTCCGGCCTGAAGTCTTGACTGATATTGGAGGATTTGGCGGGTTATTCGCTTTAAATAAAGACAAATATAAAGAACCGGTCCTTGTTTCAGGTACTGACGGAGTAGGGACTAAGCTAAAAATTGCCTTTCTTATGAATAAACATGATACAGTTGGAATTGACTGTGTGGCCATGTGTGTTAATGATGTAGTATGCAGCGGCGCAGAACCCTTATTTTTCTTGGACTACATTGCCCTTGGGAAAAATCGCCCCGAAAAAGTAGCAGATATTGTAAAAGGTGTTTCAGAGGGATGTTTACTGGCAGGATGCGCCTTAGTTGGAGGAGAAACAGCAGAAATGCCGGGATTTTACATGGATGAAGAATATGATATAGCCGGTTTTGCTGTAGGCATTGTTGACAGGGAAAATATTATTGACGGGAGAGATATAAAGACAGGGGACAAGCTTATAGGTCTTGCATCTTCAGGATTACACAGTAATGGTTTTTCCCTGGTAAGAAAGCTCCTAAACCCTAACGAAGAAAAGCTTCATGAATATGTCGAAGTTTTAAAAACAACCTTGGGAGAAGAGTTATTAAAACCTACCAAAATATATGTAAAAGTAATTCTGGATTTAATTTCAAAGTTTAAAATAAAAGGAATATGCCATATAACGGGAGGAGGATTCTTTGAAAACATACCAAGAATGCTTCCTGAGGGTTTTAGAGCAAGGATTGAAAAGGAGACCTGGCCTGTTCCGCCAATCTTTAGTCTTCTTCAAAATATTGGAAATATTGAAGAGAAGGATATGTTTAATACATTTAACATGGGGATTGGGATGATTTTGGCGGTTGATAGAAGTATAGCTCATGAAATAACAGATTATCTTAACAGTGAAACAAAACAGTCATATATAATAGGTGAAGTGGTTGAGGGCGAATCCGGGGTGGAATTATGTTGAGGATGGGAGTTATGGTATCCGGAGGCGGCACTAATTTACAGGCTATAATTGATAAAATAGAATCCGGGTACCTGGAAAACTGCTCTATTGTTACAGTAGTGTCCAGCAGGAAGGATGCATTTGCTCTTAAAAGGGCTGAAAAGTATAATATACCTGCTGTGTGCATACTACGTAAAAACTATAATACATTAGAGCAGTATGATGAAGCCCTTATTGCCCATTTGAAGAAATATGATGTTGATTTAGTAGTTATGGCAGGCTATTTATCCATAGTTGGTGAGAAGTTTGTTAATGAATTTGCCGGCAGGATAATAAATGTCCATCCTTCATTAATTCCGGCCTTTTGCGGTAAAGGGTATTACGGTATTATACCTCATCAAAAGGCCTTAGAATATGGGGTTAAAGTAACGGGAGCTACCGTACATTTTGTGACCCTTGAGCCTGATTCAGGACCTATCATATTGCAGAAGGCAGTATATATTGAAGAGGATGATACTCCTGAAACCCTACAAAAAAGGGTAATGGAAGAGGCGGAATGGGAGATACTGCCAAAGGCAATAAAGCTTTTCTCTGAAGGCAGGCTTGTTATTGAGGGTAGGAGAGTTCACATACTAAAGAAAGGTTCTAACTAAAAGAAAAAATAGAAAAAAATAGGCAAAAAGCTGGAGGAAAAGGAGTGAAATATGATGATTAAACGTGCACTGATAAGTGTATCAAATAAGAACGGTATAGTAGAGTTTGCAAGAGCGTTGGAGCAGTCAGGTATAGAAATAATCTCGACAGGGGGGACAGCCAAGGCATTAAGTGATGCAGGGATAAAAGTGATTAATGTTTCCGACATTACAGGTTTCCCGGAATGCCTTGATGGAAGAGTAAAGACTTTACACCCTAAAATACACGGGGGGCTTCTTGCTATAAGGGATAACCCGGAACATATGAGACAGATTAAGGAGCTTGGAATAGATCCCATCGATATGGTAGTAATAAACCTCTATCCGTTTAAAGAGACGATCCTCAAAGAAAACACGACTCTTGAAGAAGCAATCGAAAACATTGACATTGGCGGACCTACGATGCTCAGGGCTGCTGCAAAAAATTACCAGGATGTTGTAGTTGTTGTTGATCCGGCAGACTACCAGTTGGTTTTAGATGAGATAAAGCAGTCAGGTGATGTCAGCTTTAAGACCAAGTTTAGACTTGCTTGCAAGGTTTTTGAACATACAAGCCATTATGACGCATTGATAGCCGGTTACTTAAGGAAGAAAGTCTTTGAAGATAGTATCTGTGGGAAAATAAATGTTTTCCCTGATACTCTTACACTAACCTTTGAAAAAGTCCAGGATATGAGATACGGGGAAAATCCCCATCAACAAGCAGTCTTTTATAAAGAGGTTGGAGTAAATGAAGGCTGTCTTGTCAACGCCCGTCAACTTCATGGGAAAGAGCTTTCTTTTAACAATATAAACGATACAAACGGGGCCCTGGATTTGCTTAAAGAATTTGATGAGCCAACAGTTGTTGTGGTAAAGCACGCAAACCCTTGTGGAGTAGGCAGTGCGGAAAATATCTATGAAGCTTACCTTAAAGCATATGAGGCCGATCCTGTTTCCATATTTGGCGGTATTGTTGCCGCAAACAGAGAAATTGATGCTAAAACAGCCGAAGAAATTAACAAAATATTTGTAGAGATTGTTATAGCACCGTCATACAGTAAGGAAGCCTTTGGCATTTTAACTCAAAAGAAAAACATAAGAATATTGGAATTGGATAGTATTTCACAAAAACTTTCAAAGAGTGCTTATGATATGAAAAAGGTATCCGGAGGGCTTTTGGTGCAGGAATATAATAATGAATTAATTAATATGGACGAGATTAAATATGTTACAAATAAAAAACCTGATGAAAAACAAATGGAAGATTTAATTTTTGCTTTGAAAGTTGTTAAGCATACAAAATCCAATGCCATAGTGGTAGCAAAAAATAAACAGACAGTAGGTATTGGCCCAGGCCAGGCTAACAGAGTTACTTCTGTTAAAATTGCCCTTGATTATGCAAAAGAAAAGGCAAAAGGTGCAGTACTGGCATCAGACGCATTTTTCCCCTTTTCGGATTGGGTAGAAATGGCAGCTTTGGCTGGCATAACGGCTGTTATACAACCGGGAGGCTCTTTAAGAGACCAGGAATCTATTGACAACTGCAATGAAAAGGGTATAGCAATGATATTTACAGGGATGAGACATTTCAAGCACTGATGGTAGTGTCAAATAAGAAATGAAAGCTGACGCGAAGCTGACGTGAAATGAGGTGGGAGGTAGAAAATGAGAGTACTTGTTGTTGGCGGTGGAGGCAGGGAACATGCTCTAGTATGGAAGATAGCTCAAAATCCTTCGGTAAAGGGAATATACTGTGCGCCAGGTAACGGTGGAATATCAAGAATTGCTAAGTGTCTTCCTATAAAAGCCATGGATATTAAAGGAATAGTTGATTTTTCAGTGGAGAATAAGATCGATTTGGTTGTAGTTTCACCGGATGACCCTTTGGGTGCAGGTATGGTAGATGCTCTGCAGGCTGCGGGAATAAGAGCTTTTGGACCTGTGAAGGACGCAGCAATTATTGAGTCCAGTAAATCTTTTGCAAAGAATCTTATGAAAAAGTATGGTATTCCAACTGCAGAGTATGAGGTGTATGATAATCCTAATGATGCATTGAAACATTTGGGACATCGCAAATATCCCCTTGTAATAAAAGCAGATGGCCTTGCAGCAGGGAAGGGAGTTATAATCGCCGATACTTATGACCTGGCTGTTAAAGCTATACATGAAATTATGGAGGAAAAAATTTTCGGCGAGGCTGGAAACAGAATAATAATTGAGGAGTTCCTGGCAGGGAAAGAAGTAACCGTATTGGCTTTTACCGATGGAAAAACACTAGTCCCAATGGTTAGTTCACAGGACCACAAAAAGGCATATGATTATGATTTAGGTCCAAATACAGGAGGAATGGGTGCATTTTCGCCAAGTAAATATTATGACGATGAAATGGCAAAAATTTGTATGAATACAATATTTATGCCAACCATTGAAGCAATGAATAAGGAAGGGCATGTATTCAAAGGAGTGTTGTACTTTGGCCTTATGCTTACTGATTATGGCCCAAAGGTACTGGAATACAATGCAAGGTTTGGGGATCCCGAAGCCCAGGTTATATTGCCTAGGCTTAAAAACGATATCGTAGAAATATTTAATGCAATAATAGATGAGAAACTGGATACAATTGACATAGAATGGGATTACAGGGCTACGGCATGCATAATTGCCGCGTCCGATGGTTACCCTGGAACATACCGCACAGGCTATGAGATAAATGGTATAGAGGAAGCAGAAAAAGAAGAAGGTGTCATAATTTTTCATGCAGGGACAAAATATGAAAATGGAAGATATTATACAACCGGAGGACGCGTTCTTGGGGTTACCGCCCTGGATCATAACCTTGAAATGGCTGTAAATAGGGCATATAGGGGAATATCAAAAATTCATTTTAACGGTATGCACTATAGGAAAGATATTGGAATAAAGTAATTAGTAATTAGTGTCAATAGAAGAGAAGTGTTTATTATGAATAAGCAGTATAAAAAAATCGGTATTTCGGGAGGGACATTCGACCCAATACACTACGGCCACCTGGTAATAGCCGAAGAGGCAAGAGAAACCCTTGAATTGGAGAAAATAATATTTATACCTTCCGGTAATCCTCCCCATAAAGTTGGTTGTGGCGTAACACCTGCTGAATACAGGTATGAAATGGTACATAGGGCAATAGGAAGTAACCCTTTTTTTGAAGTGTCTGCAATTGAAATAGAAAGAGAAGGTTATTCATATACGGTAGACACTCTTAATAAATTGAGAGGAATGTATGGGGAGGATACCGTACTTTACTTTATAACCGGTGCGGATGTAATACCTGAACTGACCACCTGGAAACAGTTTGAACAAATATTTGAAATGTGCGAATTTGTTGCGGCACTGAGGCCGGGTTACAATAAAGAGGCTTTAATTAAGGAAATAGAACTCTTAAAAAATAACTATATGGCCAAAATACATATAATGGATACTCTGTTAATCGGAATATCATCTACAATAATACGTGAAAGGGTTAGAGGGAATAGATCAATAAAATACCTTGTCCCGGAAAAAGTAGAAGAATATATTAGGGAAAAAAGACTATACAGGTAAAAAATACAGGCAAAAACAGGTGAAAAATTGTGACATTAGAAGAAATAAAAGAGAAACTAAAGAAAAATATTAAACCTGAGAGGTATATACATTCAATAAATGTGATGAATACTGCATCAGACCTTGCCGGCTATTACAGCGTGGATAAAAGAAAGGCGGAGGTGGCCGGCATTTTGCATGATTGCGCACGGGATTTTCAAAAGGAGAATATGTATGAGCTCTGTAGAGAGTTTGGTATTGAAATTGATGAAATAAAAAAAAGACAGCCGGAGCTTTTACATGGGCCGGTTGGTGCATATATTGCCGAAGCTGACTATGGTATTAAAGACGAGGCAATATTGGAGGCAATAAGGGTCCATACTACCGGCAAAGAAAATATGAGCATGTTGGAAAAGATAATATTCATTTCCGATTATATAGAACCGGGGAGAAAATTTCCAGGTGTTAATAATATTAGGGAGTGGGCGCTAAAAGATATTGATAGAGCTATGGTGTTTGCTTTTGACAGTACTATAAGATATGTGCTTGAAAAGGGAACACTGCTGCATCCTGATACAGTCAGTGCTAGAAATTATATCATAATGCATTCTGTAAGATGGCATAGAAGTCCGGACTAAAAAGAAAATTTTATTTAACAAAATTGTTTATTTAATGTATAATAAGGATTAAAATATAGGATATAGAAAAAATTATTAATATTGATTTTTGTCTGGAGGTTGAGAATTATTGGAAAGTGCTGTTCTGGTTGAAAAAATGGCCGAAATATTAAAAGAAAAAAAAGCAAGGGACATTGATATCATAGATATTACTAACGTTACTATTCTTGCAGATTACTTTATAATATGCTCGGGAACTTCTACTATTCATATAAAAACCCTTGCTGATGAGCTAGATTTAAAATTAAGGGAGTTGGGTATTCTTCTGCATCATATGGAAGGGTATGAGAGCGCACGATGGATATTGATGGATTATGGAAACGTGATAGTCCATATTTTTCATGAAGAAGAAAGAAGATTTTATAACCTTGAGAGATTGTGGGCTGATGGAATAATGATAAGAAAATAGGCAACACATTCTGCCAATATAGAGATACCAATATAGATATAAACTGTAGTTGGAGGTATGAACCAATGAATTACAATTTTAAAGAAATTGAAAAAAAGTGGCAAAAAAAGTGGTTGGATGAAAAGGTTTTTAAGACGGAAAAGTCTCAAAAACCGAAATATTATGTACTTGAAATGTTTCCTTATCCTTCAGGCAAGCTTCATATGGGACATGTGAGGAATTATTCAATAGGTGATGTAGTTGCCAGGTTTAAAAGAATGGAAGGATATAATGTTCTTCACCCTATGGGATGGGATGCCTTTGGACTTCCTGCCGAAAATGCGGCTATAAAAAATAATGTGCCTCCTGATAGCTGGACACGCTCAAATATTGACAACATGCGAAAACAACTTAAAGAGTTGGGAATAAGTTATGACTGGGACAGGGAGGTTACTACCTGTCAACCCGATTATTATAAATGGACACAATGGATGTTTCTGCAAATGTATAAAAATGGCCTTGCATACAAGAAAAAGGCCAATGTTAATTGGTGCTCTTCCTGTGCCACTGTACTTGCCAATGAACAGGTGGTAAATGGCAAATGTGAACGGTGCCATACTGAAGTTGGGAAAAAAGACTTGGAACAATGGTTTTTCAGGATAACCAAATATGCCCAAAGGTTGCTGGATGATATTGAAAGGTTGGAAGGATGGCCTGAAAAGGTAAAGGTCATGCAGCAAAACTGGATAGGAAAGAGTGAAGGCGTAGAAGTGGAATTTATGATAGAAGGTATGGACAAAGCGGTGAGAATTTACACCACTAGGCCTGATACCATCTATGGTGTTACTTATATGGTTATGGCACCCGAGCACGAAATGGTAAAGGATATAATAAAAAGTATGCCCCAGGAGAGGGAATGCCTGGAATTTATTGAGCATACACAACTCATGAATGAAATCACAAGGACTTCCGAAGAAACTGAAAAAGAAGGGGTTTTTACAGGGAGGTATGTAATTAATCCTTTGAATGGAGATAGAGTTCCTTTATACCTTGGCAATTACGTACTTGCAGAGTATGGTACAGGTGTTGTTATGGCAGTGCCTGCTCATGATGAACGAGATTTCAAATTTGCCAAAAAATACGGACTACCAATAAAAGTTGTAATTCAACCAGAAGGAAAAGAACTGGACCCGGATACAATGAAAGAAGCCTTTGTTGATGTAGGCTATCTGGTAAACTCTGGTATGTTCAACGGTATAAGAAGTGACGAAGCTATTTTAAAAATAATTGAATATATTGAAGAAAAGGGATATGGTGAGAGAAAAGTCAATTATAAAATAAGAGATTGGCTTATTTCCAGGCAGAGGTATTGGGGGGCACCAATTCCAATTATTTATTGTGAAGACTGCGGAATAGTACCTGTGCCTGAAGAAGATTTACCTGTAATCCTCCCTATAGATGTTACTTTTACAAAGAAAGGAGAGTCTCCTCTTTTAAAAGATAAAGCTTTCTTGGATGCAAACTGTCCTAAGTGCGGTAAAAAAGGCAGAAGGGAAACGGATACAATGGATACATTTGTATGCTCCTCCTGGTATTTCTTAAGGTACTGTGACCCTTGCAATACTGAAATGCCTTTTAAGAAAGAAAGTGTTGATTATTGGATGCCCGTTGACCAGTATATAGGTGGGGTTGAGCATGCAATCCTCCATCTTCTCTATTCAAGATTCTTTATGAAGGCACTGTATGATATGGGCTATGTGTCATATGACGAACCTTTTATCAATCTTTTGACACAGGGTATGGTGTTGAAGGATGGAGCTAAAATGTCTAAATCTTTAGGCAATGTTGTGAGCCCCGAAGAAATTATTGAAAAGTATGGTGCAGACACGGCCCGGTTATTCATCCTCTTTGCCTCTCCACCTGAAAAGGATCTGGAATGGAGCGAACAGGGAGTCGAAGGTTGTTACCGGTTTATAAACAGGGTATGGAGAATAGTGAATGAATGTAGGTATGTATTTGGCAAGGGGGATGTAAAAGAAGGAATAACTAAAGCCGAATTATGTAAATTAACTAGAGAAGACCCTAAATTTAAATTAACTAAAGAAGACAGGGAGTTAAGATATGCTATAAATTACGCTATTAAAAAAGTAACTGAAGATATTCGGGAAAGGTTTAACTTTAATACGGCTATAAGCGCCGTCATGGAGCTCGTGAATGCTCTGTATGCCTATAAAGATAAAGTGGACGATAGTTTGAAAAATCATTATATTTTGAAAGAAGCAATAGAAAACTTAATTATTCTGTTAGCGCCTTTTATTCCTCATATTACAGAGGAGCTTTGGACATCCATAGGGAAAGATGACAGCGTGCACAGCCAAAAATGGCCTTCTTATGATGCCGATGCCCTTGTAAAAGATGAGGTTGAAATAGTTATACAAATAAACGGTAGGGTTAGGGATAGAATAATGATTCCTGCAGGGTTAAGCTATGAAGAAACCAGGGAAGAGGCTATGAAAACCCAGAAAGTGAAAGATTTGCTTGACGGCAAGGATGTCGCCAAGGTCATTGTAGTTCCCGGCAAACTGGTTAATATTGTTGTGAAATAGAAGTTGAGTGCTTACCAAAACAGAGGATGTGAAGAGGAGTTGCCTGTTTCACATCCTTTCTACGTATGACGAGTCTTGGGTCATTAAAAGTAATTGTAATGTTTAAGCATAGACAGTTAGTTGTAAAAGGAGGTTTTTAATAATGACGTGGTCCATTATTGCTACATGGAAATTTTCAATAACGGGAGTTACTGCTGCTGCAAAATTGATTGAGGAAGGGGGGAACTCTCTTGATGCAGTAGAGAAAGTTGCAAGATATGTTGAAGATGATCCTTCTGTGGAGTCAGTAGGATATGGTGGAATACCTAATATTGAAGGTGAAATTGAGCTTGATGCTGCAATTATGGACGGCGAAGACCTTTCAATAGGTGCTGTCATGGGCGTTAAGGGATATAAAAATCCAATCAGCATAGCCCGAAAAGTTCTTACGGATACTCCCTGCAATATCCTTGTAGGACAGGGAGCGGAAGATTTCGCAGCCAGGAAGGGATTTGAAAAGACAATTCTTCTCAATAATAAAAGTATTGAAATCTGGCTAAAAAAGAAGAGTGAATTAAAAGCAGGAAATAAGGAGGTTGCAGGTCACGATACTGTAGGGATCGTTGCTCTCGATACTTTCGGAAAGATGGCAAGTGGCACTTCAACCAGCGGAACAGGTATGAAGTATAGAGGAAGGGTAGGGGACAGCCCTTTGGTAGGATCCGGCTTTTATGTTGATAATTATATAGGTGGAGCAGCTGCAACAGGTCTTGGAGAAGATATAATGAAATGCTGTACCTGCTTTTATGCTGTAGAGTTAATGAGGGAAGGATGTAATCCCCAGGAAGCCGCAGAACTGGCAGTAAAGAGAACACATAAAAGAATATTTGAAAAAAGCGGGAGTGTAGGCAATATTGCTGTTGTATGTGCGGACAACAAAGGTAATTTTGGTGGGGCTGCAAACCATAACGGATTTGAATATGTTGCAGCTTCGGATAAATGTTTGCCTAAGATATACGTAGTTACATCGGTAGTATAACTAATTACTGCTATCTATTATCTTATCTCTAAAATTTAAAGCATTTCCCAATGAAAGATATAAAAGCCGTTAAACCGTACTGATTATTTTTTCTGCATACGAGAAGGTTTGGAAAAGCTTGCCTAAGTTAATATTTTTTAAGAAGGAGATAGGAGTTAGGAATTATATGTATGTATATGAAAAACGAAACAGTTTGATAAAGGAGATGCTATGTTATGCTGCCAACAGTTAACTTTTTTGGTCATGAAATTAGTAGGCTTATAGTGGGTGGAAACCCATTTTCCGGACATATGTATGTCCCGTGGATTTCCAGTGATGAGGTTCTTGATTATTATACAGCCGATCGGATTGTTGAAACTTTTTTCCATGCTGAAGAATTAGGTTATAAAACCAGTCTTTTATTATCTGACGATTTTACTTTGCGAGTTTTACGTCAATATCGCAATAGTGGTGGAAAAATGAACTGGATTGCCCAGACTCATCCGCCCGTTATGCTGAAAGCAAATCTAATGGGGATCATGAAGCAAAATCCCATTGCCATTTTCCATCAGGGGACAATGACGGATAATTTGGTTGAAGCCGGTAAAATTGAAGAATTGAAAGATAATATTAAAATGATTAAAGAAACAGGTAAGCCTACCGGAATAAGTACTCATGTGCCGGAAACAATAATAAGAGCAGAAGAAGAAAACTGGGGGGCTGATTTCTACATGGCCTGTGTCCATAATTTACGTAAATATAATAGATATCAAAGTTCTTTCATAACCGGAAAAACTCTAAACCATACCTTTTATAAAGAGGATCGCCAGGAAATGTTTAATGTAATTAAAAAGGTTGAAAAACCATGTATTGCCTTCAAAATTCTTTCAGGCGGTCACCTGGCAGTAACACCCGAAACACTGGAGGGTGCGTTTAGAGAAACTTATGAAAATATAAAACCTTATGATGTTGCAGTAGTAGGTATATTTCAAAAATATAAAGACCAATTAAAGGAAAATGCAGAAATTGTAAGTAGGGTGCTTTCAGAGCTTTTAGTATAATCAATCACTGGAACCAGTATTTTTTTGAAACAAGATAAAAGACCTTTGAAATCCCCTACGAAAAGCTATAGTATGGCTTGATAACAGATCCACTTGCGAGGCGGAAGAAATAAAGAGCGTATTTGGTACAGAAGAGGTATATAGAATAACAGGCCAACCTGAAGTAACTGCTTACCTGGCCTGCAACAAAAATATTATGGTTAAGGAAAAATGAAAAGTGCGTTTATGAAAAAACAAGTAAGTATGTCCTTGTTGAAGATTATTTAAATTTTAAACTGAAATATGCTTTTAGCAGGGTGGTCTTCAGTGGATATTGCACCTGCAAAAAAGGTATCTTTACAGGGTCAATACCATGAAAGAATATCCGAAGGTGTACATGACCCTATCTTTGCTACTGCACTTGCTATTGAATCTAAAAGTACAGAAGGTTCATCTTTGGATCAAGCAATTATGATATGCGGCATTTACTTCAAATAATTATTTTTTACCTGATTACATCCTTTCTACATATCGTTTAATTTTTCTTGTTGTGGTTTTTACAAATTCCTCTTCTTTTATTGAAAAATCCCTTACCCTTTTGTATAAGGGCATGCTTCTGTTTGCTGCCTTAACTTCATCTTCAATTATTTTATAAATATCATCTTCCGAAAAATTGTCTGTACCCAGCTTGTTTTTAATAGCTTCAAAATCGGGTACTATTTTCGCATAAACGAGAGTTTCGTCCGAACCTTCTTCATCTTTACCCCATACAAGTGATTCAAGTATATAAGGGCTTTTATTGAGACAGGCTTCTACTTCTTCAGGGTAAATATTTTTCCCGTTTTTAGTAACAATGACATTTTTCTTGCGCCCTGTTATATAGAAGAATCCATTACTATCCATTTTGCCTAAGTCACCTGTGTATAACCAGCCGTCCTTCATTACTTTTTGTGTGGCATTAGGGTCACCGAAATAACCAAGCATAACATTATTGCCTTTGACAACTATTTCGCCAATGCCATTTTCATCGGCATTTTCAATCTTAACCTCAACCCCAGGCAAAGGTTTGCCGATAGAGTCATCTCTGAATTCTTTATCATGGTTTACCGTAACAATAGGGGAACATTCTGTAAGGCCGTAACCCTGACGCACCTTAATTCCTAAAGACCTGAAACCTTTTGAAACTTCGGGGTTGATTGCAGCTGCCCCCGATATAATTAGCCTTACTCTTCCGCCGATATTTTCATGAATATGTTTAAAAAGCTTCCTGCGAATATCGATTTTAAATACATTTAGCAGCATATTGCTAATGAATATGGCAATTTTCAGTTTTGTTTTCAGGCCCCTTTTCTTTGATGCCTGTTCCCATATTTTTTTATACATACCCTCAAGTATTAACGGCACAAGAATAATTATAGACGGCTTTGTTTCTTTAAGGTTTTTGGCAATATGTTTTAATCCTTCATTAAAAGATATGGTGCAACCATTATATATCATTACTAAAAAACCGCAAGTGCATTCATATGTGTGATGGAGAGGCAGTATGGATAATACGGAATCGTTGCTGTCGATATAGAGGACGGAACATACGGCAGTTAAATTGGAACAGATGTTTTTATGTGACAGCATTACCCCTTTTGCCAGGTCTGTAGTACCGGAAGTAAATAAAAGTATACTCATTTTCTCTGCATCGACAGGAGCATCAATGAAGGATCTGTCACCGGATAGAATAAGATCTTTCCCTTTGGCTATAAGTCCACGGAAGGATAAAAAAACAGCTTCATCTTTAGTAGCTCCTTCGAAAGCATCTTTAGCAACATCGTCAACTGCGTCCATGTTTATAAAATATTTGACTGTCGTAAGCTTGGAGGATAGCATTTTCATCTGGTCGATAAACTTTCCGGAAAAGAATACAGCAGACGCATTAGAACGTATCAGTAAGTTTTCAATTTCTGCCGTAGGTAATTCCTTATCTAACGGCACAATGACTCCTGTACCGTTTACTACGGCAAGGTAGGTAACACACCATTCATAACGGTTTTCACCTATTACTGCTATAAACTTGTCTTTAAGACCCATGTTAATCAAAGCTGTACCAAGAGCGTCAATATCTTCTTTAAATTCAGAATAAGTTATTCCTTTGTAATTTTCTTCTTTATCGGCTTTAATCCAAAATGCATTTTTATTGGCGAAAAGTTCCACACTTTGTTTTACCATGTCTTTCAAATCTCTTATAGGTCTGACTTTGTAGATGGGCATAGTATTCATAACTTACAATCCCCCCGAAAGATATAAATTTATTTGATTAGTTATGCTTTAGGTTTAAGCTTCAGAGTATTATATATTTCTGTCCATTTTCAACATGATCGATATTATATTTATATTTATATCATAGAATACGTTAGTAATACAACATTAATTTAATAATTTTAATAATGAAGACTGTACAATAGATTTGCAAAAAAATTAATAAAAAGAAGGAAATTTTTGTTTTGTGTAGAATTATATATAAAAGAAAGGAGGCTAAATATGCCAATAAAGTTATTTAATATAACAATATATATAAAAAAGGAAATAATAGCAGTAATAGTTGTTTTTATGTTTATGTTAACAGCATTGGCGGGTTACTTGATTTCTAAAAGCGAAGATGACGTTGTTATTGATGCTAGGGATTTGCAGAATGCCGATACAAGTATACATAAAGATATGGATAATGAAAAAGAAAGTGTTGAAACTGAAGAAATCAAGGTGTATATAATAGGCTGTGTTAATAATCCAGGTATAGTTACTTTAAAGAAAGGACAAATGATATATGAAGCTATTGAGGCTGGAGGAGGTGCTACAAAAGAAGCAGATATAGAAAACATTAATATGGTATACAAGCTGGAAGAGAATGTAATGTTAAACATCTTACCCAAAGATAGGGCCTTTGCAAGCGAAAAGGACCAAAGCAATCCAGGGGGAGAAAAAAGCACAGATGCAGGGGGAGGCATACAGATAATAAGGGATGAGGGAGATTCGCTGCTTATTTACACTGGCGGAATTCAAGGTAAAGAAAACTCATTAGCGGCCTTAGGGGAAAAAATAAATATTAATACCGCCTCTATTGCTGAACTTGACACTTTGCCTGGTATAGGAAAGGTGACAGCGGAAAGTATTATAAAATACAGACAGCAATACGGAAAATTTAAAAAAATTGATGATATTATGAATGTACCGGGAATAAAAGAGAGTAAATTTGAAAAAATAAAAGATTTTATAACTGTCGAGTAAAAAAAGATGAATGAAATCACCTAAGGGTCAGTAAATTTTACTGGCCCTTATATATATAAAAAAGGAGGAAACTTCATGTATTTTTAATCTTTGTTATTGTTAATTATATTATATTAACTTTATTAAGAAAAAGTAATGCTATTATTTAACGACTTTTTTGAAAACTTGGGGTATATTTTTATGCAAATTCAACAATAGATTATTTTGACATAATCGGCAAAATAATAAGTAATGTTAATACATAGCCTAAAAACACGGAAGTGAATGGAATAACTAACCCAAACAGTAGTAATTTCCGTATTCTTCTTTGCCTGAGTTTTTTAAACTTAATCAGCCTTTTAGTTCTCATAATTTGTAGCTACCTCCTGAAATTATTAACATAATGCACTTTAATATAAGAAAATAATACCAAAAAAAATAAAAGATAGCTATTTCCTGGAAATATGCTTTCTACGCTTATATTAAATACATCGGAAAACTCAGTTCAATATCTTGTGTAAAACAACATGTAGTGCTATACTTTTCTAGTGAGTCATCATCAATAATAATGTAAATTTTGGGCGGGTTTAGTCACCCAATAATATGGGAAATTTTTACAAGGTTTTTATAAGGATGGTGTATTAATGGTTATATTAAGTTTTGATTATAATGGTAAAAACAGGACAGGTATTTTGGAAGATAATAGAATTAGAGAAATTTTAGGAAGTTGTTACGGGGAATTTGAACTAACTGATACATTCTATGAAATTAAAGATGTAAAGCTGCTTCCACCGTGTATGCCTTTGAAAGTTGTAGCTGTAGGTTTAAATTACATAGATCATATAAAGGAATTCGGTGAACGTGAGCTGCCGAAGGAACCAACAATATTTATTAAACTTCCTCATACAATCATTGGGCCGGAAGACAGTATAATTATTCCGAGAGGAGCAACTCGCGTGGATTATGAAGCAGAACTTGCTGTGGTAATAAAAAAGTACTGCAGGCGAGTTGGAAAGGAGGAAGCAGTCAATTATATATTAGGCGCAACTTGTTTAAATGATGTTACTGAGAGAAATATACAAGCACAGGATGGTCAATGGACTAGAAGTAAAAACTTTGAAACATTTTGTCCTATAGGTCCGTATATAGTTACAGATATTGATTATAACAACCTTGATATAAAGCTTTTATTAAATGGAGAAATTAAGCAACATTCAAATACATCTAATATGATATGGAAGGTAGAGGAGCTGGTAAGCTTTATTTCAGGAGTAATGCCTCTTTACCCCGGGGATATAGTTACAACAGGCACTACAAAGGGTGTAGGGCCTATGAAACCAGGTGATGTGGTAGAAGTGGTAATTGAAGGCATTGGTATATTAAGAAATTATGTAAAGGATGTATGAGGGACATAAACGATGGCTCTATATAAAACTATGTATAAATATGATGTGCACGTGCATACTTCTGAAGTTAGTCCTTGCGCAAAAGTGAATGCCCTGGAAGTGGTTAAACTTTATAAAAAAGCCGGATATGCAGGAATTGTAATAACCGACCATTATTTTAAAGGATTTTTCGAGAGCATAAATTCTTACAATTGGAAAGATAAAATGGATCAATATCTAGAAGGATACAGAAAGGCATTTAACGAAGGCAGAAGGATAGGATTGAATGTAATACTGGGTATGGAAATAACATTTACTGACAGTCCCAACGATTTTTTAGTTTATGGTATAAATGAAGAGTTTCTAAAAGAAAACCCTGAACTTTACAACCTCAATCTCAGGGAGTTCCGAGGGCTGATTGAAGGTAAGGGAATGTTGATATACCAGGCACACCCTTTCAGGACGGGGATTACTGTTCAAGATCCAGGGCTATTGGATGGTATTGAAGTGTATAATGGAAACCCAAGGCATGATTCGAGAAACCCTATTGCATATTTATTTGCATATGAAAATGGTCTTAAAATGGTATCCGGTTCAGATTTTCACCAGATCCAGGACTTGGCAAAGGGCGGAATTATACTAAAGAATAATATTGTTACTTTGGAAGATTTTGTTGAAGTTTTAAGAAATGGTGAAGGTGTTGAATTAATAATGAATGATAACTACTTGCATTTTGCAAATATAAGCAAATAAAAAAAGAATAAAATTATGAAGCTTCAGCGCCCGATATTTACGAAAAAATCTTGTTATTTTGAATAATATTGATATAAAATATAATTATTAAAAAATAAGAAAGATAAAAAAGATAAATGGAGGAAGGGGAGTAACCGGCAATGAGAGTGCCTGACGTTTCGTATAAACAAACACGTATTTTCTCAATTATTATTGCCATTTTATTGGTTTTTATTTTGTTTACTTCATGCAGGAGCGAAAACAAGGTTGTAGTCTATACTTCTGTTGATCAAAATTATGCTGAGCAGTTCTTTAAATATTTTGAAAAAGAAACAGGCATCAAAGTAATTCCTGCTTTTGATACAGAAGCGTCAAAAACCACGGGACTTGTTAATCGACTAATTGAAGAAAGTAAGAATCCTAGGGCGGATGTTTTTTGGAATGGGGAATTTGCCCAAACATTAGTATTAAAATCTGAGGGGGTGCTAGCCCCATATAAGTCTGAAGAAGCGGCAGCAATACCGGAATATTTTAAGGATGAAGAAAGCTATTGGACGGCTTTTGGAGGGAGAGCAAGGGTGCTTCTTGTAAATACAAACGTTTTGAGCGAAGAAGATATGCCGCGTTCAATTTACAGCCTGCTTGACGAAAAATATGACCCGAACAGAATAGGAATGGCTTACCCGTTGTTTGGAACCACGGCAACACACGCTGCAGCAATATATGCCGCTTTTGGACCAACTGATGCAAACAAGTTTTTTAAACAGATTGCAAAGAGAAAAATAAGGATTGTTGACGGGAATTCAGTAGTACGTGACTTAGTTGTAGAAGGAGTATTGGCTTTTGGGCTTACTGATACCGATGACGCTATTGGAGCTATAGAAAAGGGCGCTCCCGTAAAAATGGTATTTCCTGATCAAGGAGAAGGTGAAATGGGGACACTTATTGTTCCAAATACTGTCGCAATTATTAAAGGCGGTCCTAATCCAAAGAATGCAAAAGTATTTATTGATTTTATTTTAAAGCCTGAGAGTGAAAAGTATTTATTGGAAGAATTAGGGTGGATACAAACAACAGTTAGGCCTGTAGGAGCATCAAATAAATATTTCAACCCTGATAGCGTAAAGTCCTTAAAAGTAAAATTAGAAGATATTTACCAATATATGGAACAAGCTAAAAACGAACTTAAGGAGCTGTTTATTCGTTGAAAAAGCCAGAAAAAACTTTGAAACTTCTTCCTTATTGTTTTATTGTTTTATTGCCTTTCATATACCTTTTTACGGGCGGAATAATATATGCCATAAAAAATAAGGTGGATTTAATTAATTTTGTTTTTCCTTCCGGCAGGCGTATAGGAATTTATTTAAACAGTGTGTTCTTTTCTTTTAGTGTAGCTGCCCTGGATACTTTTTTAGGAATTTGGGCAGCTTCATTTTTATGGAGATTAAACTCACCATTTTTGTGTCGTTTACGCTGGCTAACCGTGGCTTTTGCCATATTGCCGCCTTATATACATGCTATGGCTTGGTCCAAATTATTTGGAAGGTTAGCTATTTCCTTCCCGCTATTCTTTTCAGGGTTGAGCCGGGGTTGGTTCATAACAATAGCAGTACAGACTATGGCTCTTTTACCTGCTGCTACCGCCTTAATACTTTCAGGACTTTTACCGATTGAAGAAAATATGGTTGCATCTGGACAGGTCTTGGCAAAAGATCCAAAGGTATGGTGGCGTATTGTTCTCCCAACAGCGGCACCCCAAATTATCTCCACGACGGGACTAATTTTCTTACTTAGCTTTTGTGATTATACAATACCTTCTCTTTTTTCAATAAATGTTTATGCGGTGGAACCATTTGTGGAATACAGCTCTTCATACAACGTATTCAGAGCACTTTTTACATCTCTGCCTTTACTTGTACCATCTGTTTTTGTATTTTTTTTCTCTATGAAAAATGTGCGCAAGTTGTTCCTAATGAAAAGAGAACAATATGTACTAAAATCTTTATTTCAATGGGGATTACCTTTAAGGCTGATACAGGTTACATCATTTTTTATTTTGATTTCAGGAGCAGCTGTATTGCTTATTGTAATGCTTTTTAATATTGAGGTTTTTAAGCAAGTACCTATGGTTATTTCTTCCAGTACTTCGGATATAGCCTATACCTTAATGATTTCTTTACTTGCATCATTAATTTCATTAGTTTTATGTGCCCTTGCAGCAAAAGCACTTAATGAATTAAAAAACCCCGGAATACTATGGAGTATTATTCTTTTACCTTTTGCTATTCCAGCTCCTTTAGTAGGTACGGCAATAATCGCTCTTTTTAACCATCCTATTAAATTAATGCAGTTTTTATATAACAGCATGTTAATGCCTGTATTAGCTTGTACAGTACGTTTTTCTCCCGTAGGAGTATTAATTTTTTCATCATACCTGGTACGGCTGGATTATTCTGCAATTGAAGCAGCGGGTATACTATCGGGAAATCGGATTAGAATTTTATTTAATATATCTTTTCCAATGCTTATGCCTGCATTTATTCTAACTTTTTTGAGCGTTTTTTTTCTTTCAATAGGAGAACTTGGAGCAACTGTAATGCTATTGCCGCCAGGCATGGGTACTTTGACTTTGAAAATATATAACTATTTGCATTATGGCGCAAATGAACGGGTAATGGCCCTGTGCCTTATTATTGTAAGTATAGTAATGTTACCGGGATTATTAATTGTTATATTATCATCAAAATCGAAAAAAAGGTCGGGATGTGGTTTTGATTAAATTAGTAAATATTACTAAAAAATTTAAAAACCGGATATTATTTGAGAAAATAAATCTTGAATTTTACGAAGGAACCAATACCTGGATTATTGGACCATCAGGAGCCGGTAAGACAACCATCTTACGGATTATTGCAGGACTTTTGGAGCCTGACGAAGGCTTTGTTTTCCAGAATGGCAAGCTTGTTGTAAAAAAAGGATTTCACGTCCACCCCTCACTCAGAAACTTGGGCTTTGTTTTTCAAAGCCATGCTCTTTGGCCACACATGACCGTATATCACAATATTGCATTTGGTATAGCGGATATGGATAAAAAGGAACAATCATTGCGTGTACATACTTTGTTGGAAGGGCTTGGACTAAAAGGATATGCAGACCGTTATCCAAGTGAACTTTCAGCAGGCGAGGCAGGTAGAGTAAGCATAGCTAGAATGCTGGCGCACTGTCCTAAACTTCTTTTAATGGACGAACCATTTTCTAACCTTGATGACGAAAGCCGAAAAAATGTATATGCTTTTGTAAGGGAATGGATTGCAAAGCAAAAAACAACCCTGATTTGCGTTACTCATAATAAAGAAGATATAAGTGCTTTTCAAGGAAATGTAATTATTTTAAAAAACGGGGTTGTAAACAAGCTATTTTAAGGAGTTAAGAATAATGGATAGCACTATGAAATATGTGAGAAAAAACTATGAAAAAAATTATGTACAAACTTACTTAAATAGTAACAAAAACAAGTTTTGTACATTAATACTATTAATATTAATTAGAACAATTATTTGTGTGTTATTTATGTACATAATGTCAGGATGTGAAAAGATTGAAAATCCGGACGAGTCAACTATTAATGTGCTGCCCGAAGGATGGTATCACTTTGAGAAACAGAATGAGTTCTCTTGTATTTTGGCAGATGAAAATATTGTACTGGCAGGGGGAACAGAAGGACTATTTAAAAAAAATAAAGAAGAAAACGGTTTTTCAATTATGCTTAATAATAAAAGGAAATATGAGATGGTACGCTCAATAATGAAGGACTCCAGGGGGCTATGGTGGATAGGACATCAAGATGGTATTTCTATTATGATTGAAAACGAGGTAGTCCATATTACTATGTTAAATGATAAAAAAATAGGGCAAGTGACTTCCTTCATGGAAGATAAAGATGGCAATATTTATTGCGGTACATATAATGGAGCTTGGCGGATTGGTCCTGGTATGGTAAATAGTATAAAAAATAGCATAAAAACGGGAATCAATTCGGATAACTATACCAAAGCAGGGGATATTAAACTAATAACCACAGCAGATGGCCTTTTGCACGATATGGTTAATGTGATGTTTTGCGACAGCAGGGGCTTTTTATGGTTTGGTAGTTATACTGCTAAAGGAGGAGGAATAACTAATATTAAAAATGATAGAATAAAGACATTTGATATTTTAAGTGGTCTTTTACAAAATTATATAACCAGTATAACTGAAGACGGTGATGGGAAAGTTTGGGTTGGGTCAGGGGTATATACCAGTGGTGGTGCAAATGTATTTTCCTATACGGGCAAGGAATATATTCTATCTGGGGCGTTGAAACTGGAAGATGGCCTGGCTGGAGACAAAGTAAGGCATATATATTTTGATGTATATGGCAATGGATGGTTTTGTTCCGAATATGATGGAATTGCCATATTTAACAGAGAAGAGAGAAGAATATACTTATTAACGGATAAAAATGGGCTTTCAGATAATGAAGTAAAAGATATATGTCCTGACACTGAAGGCAACTTGTGGTTAGCATGCCGAAGAGGGATTACTTATATCCCGGCTGAATGGCTTCAAAAGGAATTAGCAGGATTTAATGAAGTTTTAGATTAGGCTTATTAAAATTATTAAAAACTTATTATTATTATTGGTATATTGCTATTTAACAAGAGAAAAAGTATAATTTTACTATGAGGTTTTATAAAATTTAGTGTTTATAGGGGGGTGAAGTGGCTAATGGAGGAAACTTTGAAAACCGGCAGCGATAAAAATCCAAAGATGATGAAGGCTCCACAGAATACATTACAGTTAATTTGGTTTATTTTGAAAAGCATGATTAAGAATTTCCCTAAAATGATCGTACGGCTTATAATTTTTTCCATCTTATCGTTTTTATTGGTTTATTTCTTGAATATTTATGTCATAGCGGTTAAAAATGAAGGATGGAGAATAGAACTACCTGAGTCAAGCCCTTGGTATTGGCTTTTAAACCTGGGGAACAATCAGGCGGCCTTTTCGGCGCTTTGCTTGTTCTTTTTTTATTTTCTTTCTACAATTATACAAAGGATAATTGACCAGGGATTTAAAGTGTTTTTTTTAGAAATGATAGGTATACCCGGTTATATTATTAAATGTATTCAAGGGTCAAAAAAAACAGCGTCTGCCGTATTCTTTCTAGCAATGGGATTATCGATGTTACTAACATTTTTTTCGTCTTATTCGCGAAATAAATATCTTATGTTTACTTTAGCTTTTGGGTTCTTAATGACTTTCTCCAGCCAATATAATACTTTTCCTCATATTTTTCTAACTTTTTTGTGGAATGATCTGCAGAGAGTTTTTCGGAAAAAGGAAGAACCATCTCAATTAAACCCGTACGCTCTGTCGATGATTATTTTAGGATTGTTTCTCGGTTTTGTTTTGCTTGGCGTAATAAGAAAACAGCCTTTAATACCAATTTTAGTTTCAGTTATTTGCTTTGTGTTGGCGTTTCTTATACTTAGGGGTAAAATGGCCCCGAAAACCGCAGCAGCAATATTTTTCTTTACCTTAACATGTTTTATACTGCACTTTTTAGGCAGAGAAGTTTTGGCCGATGATGGAGGTCTACAGGAAGCAGGAGGCACATGGCAGAGCTGGAATAACAGCCCGGGAGCTAATGAAATAAAACAATTAGGCGTTAAACCGGGTTTGTTAGGAAGTGCCGGTTCGCTATTAGGAAGCATTTTTACAAGCGCAAAAAATGCTGTAACAAGTGCAGCAGAAGCAACATGGAGCGGAGTTAAATATGCAGGTGGAAAAGTGGTTGACGGAGCAATTTATGTAGGAAGTAAGATTAAGGAAGGCGCAAGCTATGTAGGGGGTAAGATAAAGGAAGGTGCAGATTATGTAAAAAGTACCGTATCTTCAGCATACCAGACTACCAAGGAATTTGTAAGGGACCTTACAGATCCGGAAATATTGAGCCAGACCTGGAAGAACATAAAACAGGATTTTGCGGAAGCAGCAACCCAGATTAAGGAATTTACAGGAAATACTTGGGATAAAACCAAGGAATTGGCATATGATATTTATAATAACCCTGGGAAATATTGGGAAGGCTTTAAGCAAACAGTGCAAGATGCTTTAAACGAAACCTGGCAGATTGCGAATGAAATCTATAATGATCCCAGGATAATAGTTGACACTTTTAAAAATAGTGCTGAAACTGTATGGAATATAGGTAAAAACATAGCTGATGGAATTTATACAACTTTAACCGATCCGAAAAAAGCATGGGAATTTGCAAAAGATGCTCTTGGCATCAATAATTTTAGCAATTCTATTGATCCGAATAGATCATTAATTGACAGAATTAGCCAAGTAGGAATTGGAGTAGCAAAATTATATACTACATTAACCGGCGCACAGATGGCTGCAAGTGCTGGAAAGAAGATAATGGAACAGGGGCTTAAGCAGACATTTAAAAATTTAGCTGATGATATAATTAACTTTACAAAAGATCCAAGAAGGTATACGAGAACGATGCCGGGAGCAAAGAGCCAGTACATATCCAAGGGAGCGGGCAATACTACTTGGATGCCTAAAAATGCCACAAAAACAATACAAAAAGTTGCTGAAAAAGAAGGAGTCCAAATTTACGTGAGATATGGAAACCCTGCGTCCAGAAAATTTATTGAAAGCGGCGCGGCGCTTCCAAAACCTATGATTATTAAGAATAAAACAATAAATAAATTGGATACTTTGCTTGGGGCTGCAAAAGAGAATGAAGGGTTGGTAGGTTGTTTTAAGCCCAAATGGCCGCCAAAAGAAGTAATAAATAAGATGAGGCCTGAAGAAGTTACTAAACTTTATAAGCGTTATGAACAAAGAATGGAAGAGTTTAAACAATTTACAAAAAAAGCCAAGTCATTAGTTGACAAAAATGGTAAACCTCTCATTAAAATTGAAAATGGTATTGTTAAGGATGTTAAAACAGGAAAACCTTATGCAGGTGATATTGATATATTTGATATAAGGGATGCTACAGGTAAACCTGTTTCGTATGCAAAACACGATAAAATTATCCGTGAATTGCAGAAAGAAGGGGCATCGGTAGAACATGGAGCGCTTACCGAATGGACCAGCCGCTCGGATTTTAACAAAAAAGCTTTTGAGGGTATGGTAAAAGAGGCTGCAGAGGGTGGAGAGGGAGTTTTAGGTTTTAAGCCAGGAGGTCCGCCCACCCATAGCGTTTTAACAGGGAAAATCTAAGTTTGGTTTGAAAGGAGGTTAAAAGATGGGAGAAGATTATTTTAATTATAATAACATCAGTAGAAAAGAATTTTTGCAGAAGTATTTTAAATTGAGAACTGAGTATGAAAGAGTATTGATAAACCGGGAGTTTTTTTCGGATGAAGAAGCAGAGGAAATAAATAAACAAGACGACAGGTTAGAAATACTTTTAAACGAAATAGATGCCTGGGAAAAAGAATATCTAAAGCACTTGCCATACGTAAATATTTCAAGATCGCCTTTTACAGGACAGATTTTGAATATAAGTATTGATACAGGGGGCATTGACGGGCCTTGGTGGGAATATGACAGGCCTTTACGAAACCAGGAGGAAAGGATAGAGACATTTTTATGCATAGATGGTGCAATGAAATTGGAGGGTGAGATTGAAAAGTCCCCCTTTTTAGTTAAGCCAGGTCCGGAAGTTCCCTTTATAATTCCAAGCTTGTTATCTCAAGATAATGTCAGAGCTGTTATTTCGAGCTTGAAAATAGGGAAGCATACCGGCTACCCGATAGTATACTATGCAGTAGGAGCTGAAATTCCCGAAGAGCGGACTAACGACTGGGGTAGCAACTACTACCGCATTGTTGATGATGAAGGTATAGACAGGTTTTTAAATTCGCCTATCCTTTGGTTTCAGTATGATTATGATTTAAAACCATGGATTATGGCTGGAAAGTTGTTTTGGATTAAGCCGGGAGATTACTCTTTAACACTCAGGGCTGATTGGGAGAATTGTCCATACTTAAATTTAGAATGTAATAAAAGACTTCCCCAAATTATCATTGATGGAAGCATCGAATATGCGGAAGAAGAGGATGAGGACGAAAACATCGCATTCCATATGTCAGAAGAAGAAGTAGACCAATTATTAAAAGAAATTAGAGAAGGAGGGGTAGAATAATTATGAGTATTGGTGAGCCGGTAATAATTAACAAAAATGAGATCAGTTTAATATTAAGGCAATTGGGGCTGAATATAAACCCTTTATCGCCGCTAAACAATATAATTAATAATTTAGGACAAGGAGCGGCCACACTGTCTAATTATACGCAGAACCTTATTAATCAACCCCACATAAAAAAAATGTTTGAAATTATTGCATTCCCTGTAGTGCTTGTTACCAGCCGTATAGGAGGGGGAAGTGTGGCATTTGAGCAGATGCAGCTTTGTTACCGTAAGTTTTCCGGCGATATGTTGGTTTCCTTATTGGAAATAAGCGAAGAAAACTTAAGCTTACAAAGTTATGAGCCGGCTGATGCTTTTTTTGATTGGTGGTGTAGCAATTTTGCTTGTAAAAATGAACAAGTAACTGTAAATTATATCCCCCCAACAATAACACTGGACGGGCTAATGACGTTATTTCATACCATTGATGCCTTTAGGCGAGCTACATATAAAAACCTATTGAATTATGAATTTACCCGTGTTTTATCAATTTCATCCCAAGAGTTTACGGAAACTGTCCATAAGGCGTTAAGAAGTATGGATATTAGATGGCTGCTCCCGGCTTTTGTTTTTCTGGTTCCGGGTATTGGAGAATATAGATTAAACAATAGTCCTGATAATTTCATTGAAGCATGGAACCGTAATTTTTTAGTAACAGTTGTTGATAAGGAAACAGGAGCTGAAAGTATTGGCTTTGGGGAAGCAGGGAGAAATATGGGAATGGAGTTTTACAGGACATGGCTTATGGGTGCGGGATTTGAAATAAAGCGCTTAACCGGAGATGGTATAATTGTGCTGTCGCGGTTTTTCATAGCTCCTACAAGCATTTCCAACCATTTTTTTGAGCTGGAAAAAACAAAAGATGAAACTGCCATAGTTAACCACCAACCTTATACATACAGCCAACTGGTGCAAAAGATGAAACATGTATTTAGTAACGCAGTTAAAATATAAAACAACAAGTTTAAATAAGTTTTTGCATGGAACTGTAGGGTTCCCTTGTGAACAATAAAATTTACTGCGATGTTCCAAACCTATGGGCGAAGTGAATTTTATTGATTATAAAATATTACAAGGAAAAAAGGCGGATGTACTGTACATCCGCCTTATTAGAGCTAATTAATAAAACTAAAAAACTAATTTAACTTATTACCACAGCTTGGGCAAAATGCTGCACCTGGCACAACAGATGCGCCGCATTTTGTGCAAAAAGTGCTGACGGAACTGCTACCTTGCCCTCCAGCAGCTTGTGCTCCTTGTTCCTGTTTTGCACCGCATTTGGGACAGAACATTACATTTCTGTCAATTTCTGTTCCACATGATGTGCACAGTTTAATATTTTTGATTTCCATAATTTTGGCCTTTAAACCCTTTATTGCTTCTAGATGAGACTTTATTTCTTCGCAGTCATTGATAAAATCCGGGTCTATTTGGAGGCCAGAGCAAAATTTTGCGTAAATACTTTCACCGATTTTTATGTATAGTTTTTTGATCTTATCTTCTTCTGAGCTGATGTTCATGTTTAATTTTGTGATTTCAACAAGTTCAGTAGATTTTTTTGCGGCAGCCTGGGCTGCTTCACTGACCTTTTTGCTAAGGTTATCAAATAACGGCATGTAGGATTCCCCCTCTCTCAAAATTCAATCAACAAAATTATTATACCAAATAGAGTATAACTTTTCTATAGTTTAGGAATTTATTTTATTGAAAAGCTGCTATAAGGAAAAGCAAATGAGCATAATATAAAAAAACTACAAAATATCTGAAATAATTTATAGAATTAGTTTATAATGTAAGATAGTATATAAAAAAAGTACTTAATATTGTTAAAAATTACTTATATAAACTGAATAATGAGATTGCAAGTGCCGCAAAATATCGGCTTGATAGGGGAAACAGGTGAGAATCCTGTGCGGTCCCGCCGCTGTAAAAGGGATGTCCATATCATCTTAAGATATTGACACACACAATACATACAGCTATAATTAAATGTAGATATTTATTAATCCGGCAGTGACGAGAAGAGTAGGCTGCCCTATTCCCTCAAGAGAGAAGGTGTAGTTGCTGGAAGCACCTTTAGGGAAAAGCAGTTGAAGACCACCTCTGAGCTGGAAAGGTGATTCCTATATAATCATAATGAGTTCAAAGTAGGGTGGAACCACGGGAGAAGGCTCTCGTCCCTTGTAGAGGGATGAGAGCCTTTTTAATGAGAACGGTGAGTAAGTAAAAATATTGTACCAGGAAGGTGAGTTATATGATAAAAGTTACTCTTAAAGATGGAAGTGTTATGGAATTTAACAAAGGCATTACTATTAAGGAAGTTACTGAAAGCATCAGTATAGGGCTTGCCCGGGTAGCCATGGTCTGTGAAGTTGACGGGGTTGTGCGGGATTTAAGTTATTCTCTTCAAAAAGACTGCAAATTGAACATCCTTACTTTTGAAGATGAAGGGGGGAGGGAAGCATACAGGCATACTACTTCCCACATAATGGCCCAGGCTGTAAAAAGACTTTATCCTGATGTTAAACTGGCAATAGGTCCTTCGATTGACACAGGTTTTTACTATGATTTCGATACGGAAAAGCCATTTTCTGTTGAGGACCTGGAAAAAATAGAAGAGGAAATGAAGAAAATTATCAAGGAAGATTTCACTATTGAAAGATTTACCCTTCCAAAGGATGAGGCAATTAAATTTATGGAGGAAAAAGGTGAGCCGTATAAAGTTGAATTAATAAAGGATTTACCGGAAGGAGAAGAAATATCTTTTTATAAGCAGGGTGAATTTATAGATTTGTGTGCCGGCCCTCATGTGCCTTCTACAGGGAAAATAAAAGCTTTCAAGCTTTTATCCGTTGCAGGTGCCTATTGGAGAGGAAATGAAAAAAATAAAATGTTGCAGAGAATATACGGTACTTCCTTCCCGAAAAAAAGCCAGTTGGATGAATACCTTTTCAGGCTTGAAGAAGCCAAAAAGAGAGACCACAGGAAGTTGGGAAGAGAACTTGACCTTTTTGATATTATGGAGGAAGGCCCCGGATTTCCTTTCTTTCTTCCCAAAGGTATGGTCTTGAGAAATGTACTTGAAGACTACTGGCGTGAAGAACATAGAAAGAGAGGGTACCAGGAAATAAGGACACCCATTATTCTCAATGAAGATTTGTGGCATCGTTCAGGCCATTGGGACCATTATAAAGAAAATATGTACTTTACTAAAATAGATGATGAAAACTATGCAATAAAGCCAATGAACTGCCCAGGTGGAATGTTGGTTTATAAAAGAAGGCTGCATTCTTACAGGGATTTGCCCCAAAGGATGGCAGAGATGGGACTTGTCCACAGGCATGAGCTTTCCGGGGTGCTTCATGGGTTAATGAGAGTTAGATGTTTTACTCAGGATGATGCCCATATATTTATGACACCCGAGCATGTCAAAGATGAAGTTCAAGGGGTAATTAACCTTATTGACGATTTTTACAGGGTGTTTGGTTTTAAATACCATGTAGAGCTTTCTACCAGGCCTGAGAATTCCATGGGTTCAGAGGAACAATGGGAAATGGCAACCAATGCATTAAAGGATGCAATGGAATCTATTGGCATGAAGTATAAAATTAATGAGGGGGATGGTGCGTTTTACGGCCCCAAAATAGACTTTCATCTCGAGGATTCCATAGGACGTACCTGGCAATGCGGGACTATACAACTTGATTTTCAGATGCCCGAAAGGTTTGATTTAACATATATAGGGCCTGACGGCGAAAAACACAGACCTGTAATGATCCACAGGGTTGTCTTTGGAAGCATAGAGAGGTTTATTGCAATACTGACTGAGCATTTCGCAGGAGCTTTTCCTGTATGGCTTGCTCCAGTCCAGGTTAAAATATTGCCCCTTATAGATAAACATTACGAGTATGCGGCTGAAGTAATGAAAATATTGCAACAAAAACGTTTAAGGGTTGAGATGGATTCAAGGAATGAGAAAATCGGATACAAAATAAGGGAAGCGCAACTTGAAAAGGTACCTTATATGCTGGTTATAGGGGATAAGGAAATGGAAAAGGGTGAAGTTGCTGTAAGGTCGAGGAAAGAAGGCGACTTAGGTCCTATGGCTGTAGATAAGTTTATAGAGAAAATTACAAATGAAATTAATAAAAAAATATTATAAATTTGCAAACTCTAAATTGACAACTTAATGAACTTGTGCTATCATAAAAAAGCAAAATAAAGAAGAAGTCAACCACTTCTCACCTTGCGAACAGTGCGTTTGTCAAGGTTAATAACTATGATACAGCGGGCCAGGTTAGGTTAACTGTGTTATGTTAAGGAGTTATAAAAGGTAGGACCTTTTAGGAAAAAGTGGATTGAGTTCTTCAATCCACTTTAATTATTATTAATTAATTACTATATAAAGTAATTGTTATATTAAATTTGAGGGGATAATTAAACAGGAAAATATTAACAGGTGATGGAGGTTCAATGCTTCTTGCCTGGAAAACTTGATGGAGGTGTCTGGTTATTATAAAAGATCAATTAATGGTAAATGAGGAAATAAGGGACAAAGAAGTACGGCTAATTGACGTTGATGGGACAATGATAGGTATTATGTCTGCGAAAGAAGCACAGAAGATAGCAAATTCGAGGAATTTGGATTTAGTTAAGATTGCCCCGAAGGCTAATCCACCGGTTTGTAGAATAATGGATTACGGTAAATATATGTTTGAGCTTTCCAAAAAAGAAAAAGAGGCCAGGAAAAATCAGAAAGTTATCAATGTCAAGGAAGTACGTATGAACCCTACAATTGAGGAGAATGACTTTAACTTTAAAGCAAAGAATGCCATGAGGTTTCTTCAGGATGGAGATAAGGTTAAAGTTATTGTAAGGTTCAGAGGTAGGGAAATAAATTACACCTCAATAGGGCAAGAAATGTTGGAAAGGTTTGCAGAAGCTGTTAAAGATGTAGGAGTGGTTGAGAAAAAACCGAGACTTGAAGGTAAAAATATGGTTATGATACTGAACCCGAAATAAAGTTATTTTAAGGAGGAGAATAAGAAGATGCCTAAAATTAAGACACATAGTTCTTCTAAGAAACGGTTCAATTTAACAGGAAAAGGAAGGATAAAGAGGGCCAAGGCCTATAAAAGACATATTCTAACAAAGAAAACCGCTAAGAGGAAAAGGAACCTAAGAAAAGGTACTTTAGTTTCTAATGCAAATTATTCGACAGTTAAGGCATTGATTCCATATAAGTAAGGAGGGTATATACTATGGCGAGAGTAAAAGGTGGAGTAAGGACCCGGGCCAGGCATAAAAAAGTGCTTAAACTTGCAAAGGGGTATTTTGGCGGGAAAAGCAAACTCTATAGAATAGCTAACCAGGCTGTAATGAAGTCTCTTTTCTATGCGTATAGAGACAGGCGCGCAAAAAAAAGAGATTTTAGAAAGCTTTGGATAACTAGAATAAATGCTGCAGCTCGTATGAACGGGATGAATTACAGCAGGTTTATGAATGGATTAAAGAAAGCTGGAATAAACCTTAATAGAAAGGTTTTGGCAGACATGGCTGTAAATGATTTTGAAGCCTTTTCCCAGTTGGTAAATCAGGTTAAAACCGTTATAAATTAGGAAAACTTAAGTTGGATGATATTAATGAGGATGTAGTGGACAAGTATGGTAAATCCGAATACCCCCGGTTTAAATGTGTTAAATACGGGGGTATTTCAATTGTATGCAGAAAGGATGAAAAAATGAAATTCATATCTAGCAGTAATAATCCCCTGATTAAAGAAATAAAGTCTTTGAAACTCAGAAAACATAGAGAAGCAAAGGGATTATTTTTCATAGAAGGGGTGAGAATTGTTGAAGAAGCATTAATATCGGGAGCCGAAATAGAAGAAATAATCATATGTGAGAAAGTAGAAAAGGATGAAAAGATAGCAAAATTACTATCAGCTGCCAATTACAGGGGATATGATATATTTGTAGTTCGAGAAAGCCTTTTTAATGATATTTCTGATACACAAACCCCCCAGGGTATACTTGCTGTTGTTAAAATGAACTCTTATGGTTTAAAAGATATTATTGGAGAAAATATCATTGAAGGAAGTGTTAAAAAAAGCACTAAATGCTTTGTTGTTCTCGATACAATACAAGATCCCGGAAATATGGGGACAATTATTAGAACTGCTGATGCAGCAGGTTTTAGAGGTGTTATTGCTTCAAAAGATTGTGTTGATCCATATAACCCTAAAGTGTTACGTTCAACTATGGGTTCTATATTTCATATACCTATCCATTTATCCCTTAACTTAACAGAAACATTAAAAGAAATAAAGACCAATGGCATAAGAATATATGCTACCCATTTAAAAGGAAATAAATACTATTATGAGGTTGATATGACTAAAGATATGGCAATAATCATAGGTAATGAGGCCAACGGCATTAGCATGGAATCTGAGTCAATGGCTGATGTACTAATTAGGATACCCATGCCGGGAAGAGCTGAATCTCTTAATGCTTCAGTGGCAGCAGGTTTGTTGATGTATGAACCGCTCCGGCAAAAGGCCTCTCGGGAAAGTGCCTTGCGGTAAAGGGTTACCCTCCTATACTCCTATTTAGCGCATTTATAGTATATTTTCCAAATTAAAAGCCATTTTTTCCGGTATATGTTTTATATATTGCTTTAAAAGGGCTGCTTCTGCCAGCGTTAATGAAAGTTCTTTTGCTTTTAGAAACTCTGATGCCCTTACTAATGCACTATCAATATTATCTATTTCAAAATGGCTTTGCAGCATAGCCCAGTTACCCTGTACCTTGGACCAATATTGTCTAATATATTCCAATTCCTCCTCTGCCTTCTGCCAACTGCTATCCTTAACATGATTTTCCATCCGGATAATATGTTCTTCCAATAGCTTTGAATTTTTGCCAAGCATATGGTTTGTAAAAATACCTGAAGAAATAATTACTAGTAATAATAGTGATATAATAAGAATAACTTTTAAGAAATGTTTCATAAAGCTGTAAAACCTCCCATATTCTTTATTTGCTTTTTTCTTGATAATACAAATTGCCGTTGGTATCGAGGCTTGCAAATAAGACATTATTTAAATTATCAATTCCGAAATTCCTTAATTCATTTTTTAACCACTCTGTATTCAGGTTTGCTTTTTGGAGATTTTTTATCATTACTCTTCCATCAATAATCAAATCGAGGGGTAAACCCTCATATTTGGTAGAAATATTTAAGTCTTCTGCATTAACCGGCCTTTTTTGGGATTTTGGTATTATGCTCAGCTGTCCATTTGTCTCAAGTATTGCAAATTCAACATCCGATATGTTATAAATGTTTGAACTCCTTAACTGCTCTAAAAGATCATTTAATGTATACATTTCTTTTCTAAGATTTTGTTCATTAATTTTTCCGTTTTCTATTAATATACTTGGAGTACCACATATTACTCCCCTAGCCCATACATTTAACATAGAAATAAATGACAATAACATTTGAGCTATTAAAAGTGTTAATATAGGGATAATACCGTTAATAAGAGGTATTGCCGTATCTTGCATGGGAACTGCCGCCAGTTCCGATATCATAATTGCAACTACAAGTTCAAAAGGCTGAAGCTGCCCTATTTGTCTTTTTCCCATAATCCTCATTACTACAACAACAAGAAAATATAGTATTAAAGTCCTTATAAAAACAATAAGCATGCATAGCCATCCTTTCAAATCAAACAAATTAAAACATACGGTCTATTTTATTATCCCGTATTATACATTTCTTATTCATTTTTAAACTTTTATACTTTTTTATGCTTTATGTATAATATGAGAAAATTTGCAGATTATAATTTACGAAAACAAAATAAGTAAAAGGAGGATGTTTATGACGTTAACTACAAAAGAGCTACTATTAATCCAGGACAATATAAAGATGACAGAAAATACTGTTAAGTTTATGGAAGGGTGTGCAGAAATTGCTTCTGACCCTCAAGTAAAAAGTATGTGCCAGCAAATGGCCAAAGATCACCAGAATGATATACAGATGCTGATGAAACACATTAATTCAGCAACAATGCAATAATTGGAGGTGGGAATAATGAGAAGTATAACTGATAAGGAAATTGTAAATGTACTATTGGACCAGCATAAACTTAGTGCAACATCTTTAACTAATTTAGTCCTTGAAAGTGTAAACCAGAACCTGAGAAATGATGTGACGAATATACTAAACAAGACTTTCAAACATCAAAAGCAGATATTTGATTTTATGACACAAAAAGGCTGGTACCAGGTGCAAAGCGCAAGTCAACAGCAAATATCCCAGGCACAGCAGGAAATGGGCAGGATTCAACAAACTTTTACTATGTAAAGTAAAAGATATTACGCTAATGGAGGATAACTATGAAGTGTAAAGATTGTATAAATTTCAGGCAGTCAAGCAGGATGGAATCCGGAAGGGAGATTTCACCCGGAATAAAGTCAGAAAAAGGAACATGCAGTATAAACAATGCGAGGTGCAAAGCTGAGGATGAGTGCAGATACGGAGGTTTCTCCCAAAAGTAAACTGTAACGAGGAAGGACTGAGGCTGTTTTAAAAGAAAGACAGCCTCAATTTTTTTATAATACTTTTTAATAATTTAATTTGTTATGCAGTTATATTCAAGAACTGTTGTTACATATAAATACATAGGTGTATAGGTGTGATGAATATGCGACGAATACTTTTGCCGTTTATTATTTTAATAATTATTGCCATTCCGTTGGAAAAAGCTTGGGCAGACGATTATCCGGAAGAGGCAATCGATTTAGACCTTTTTAATATAGATGATTGCAGTGTATCTACAGGACAAGTTCCTATAATAAATGCCGCTGCTGCAATAGTTATGGATATGGAAACAGGAAGGGTGCTGTTTGAAAAAAATGCTTATGCAAAGCTTCCTATTGCCAGTACCACTAAAATAATGACAGGAATTATCGCCATAGAAATGGGCAATTTGGATGATGAGGTTACAGTAAGTAAACAGGCAAGCGAGATATGGGGTTCTGATATTGGTTTGCAACCCGGTGAAAAGCTAAAGTTGAGGGATTTATTATACGGACTTATGCTCAGTTCGGGAAATGATGCTGCCATAGCTATTGCAGAACATATAGGAGGTACTCTGGAAAATTTTCTGGAAATGATGAACAGAAAGGCAAAGCTAATTGGAGCAAGAAACACAAATTTTAAGTCACCCCACGGGCTTGATATGGAAGGCCACTACTCTACTGCCTACGACCTTGCGCTAATAGCCAAATATGCCCTCGCGAATCCCGTTTTTTCAAAAATTGTTGCGACAAAAGAGGCTGTGATACCAAAAAGAAATCTACATAATACCAATGAAATGCTGGACTTGTACCCGGGAGCTGATGGAGTCAAGACAGGTTATACCGGAAAGGCAGGAAGATGCCTTGTAACATCTGCCACAAGAGAAGGTTGGAGAATAATTTCCGTAGTACTTAATTGTTCCAGTAGATACACACGAGCACAGAGCAGTAAGAAAATACTGGACTATGCTTTTAACAATTATATAAGGTATACTTTGCTTGAACCGGGAGAAATTATTGGACAATTGCCTGTAGTTAAAGGCTTGGATGAAAATGTGCCCATAGGGACAGTAGATAAAATAATATATCCGTTAACAAAGGATGAGCTAGAAAGATTGGAAAAGAAGGTATTACTTCCTGAGAGCTTGAATGCTCCAATTTTTGGTGGAATGGATGCGGGGTATATAAAGTTTATGCTGGATGGAAAAGTTTTAGCCGAGTCTAAACTAAAAGTATGGAATGACGTGGCAAGGAAAGACTTTAAGTATTACTTGGATGAAATAATTAGGCAATGGTTGAAATTGGTTAAAACATTTTTCTTGATATAAGCTATTTTTCTAAAAAAAATCCAACTTTGTCTAAAAAGAAGCACCACCTACTTTAAGTAATTTGTGATAAATTAATTAATAGAATGAGGTGTTGCTAAATATGGGGTCTGTAAAAAGTGTAAATAGTTTTAAAAAATTTAATAAGTACAAGTATCTCTTTCTTTTGTTGACACCGGCACTTATTTTGACGTTTATATTCCATTACGTCCCAATGTATGGAATTATTATTGCTTTCAAGGACTATAAAATGATAAAGGGAATACTGGGAAGTGATTGGGCTGGATTTACTCACTTTCAGACCATGTTCACTTCTCCAAGCTTTTTTGAAATTTTAAGAAATACAATTATCATAAGCTTATATAGACTGATATTTGGATTTCCGGCTCCTATTATTTTAGCCCTTATGCTTAATGAAATCATGCATAATAAATATAAAAAGATTATTCAGACAATTTCATATTTGCCACATTTTATGTCATGGGTAGTTATAGGAGGTATACTGAGAGAAGTACTTTCTCCACAGCGTGGTATTGTAAACTACTTGATACAATTACTGGGAGGAAAGTCGATTTATTTTCTTGCAGACCCTTTGTGGTTCAGGACAGTGCTAATTATTAGCGGAATCTGGCAGAGTGTGGGATGGGGTAGTATAATATATTTGGCATCAATAGCAAATATTGACATTGAGATGTATGAAGCAGCGATAATTGATGGCGCAAACAGGTTCCAACAAGCTTTCCATATTACAGTACCAATGATGTATCCGGTTATAACAGTTCTTCTGATATTAAGTATTGGTAATATTCTTAATGCAGGATTTGACCAGATATTTAATCTCTATACACCCCTTGTATATCGTGTTGCAGATATAATTGATACGTATATATACAGGAGAGGGCTGATAGAAAGTGACTATGGATTTGCTACTGCTGTAGGTCTTTTTAAAAATGTCATAGGTTTTTTTCTTGTAATAGGAACTAATTTTATAACAAAAAGAATATCCGAATATGGAGTATGGTAAGGTGGTAATTATGTATAATAGTACAAGAAGGATAAAATTCAATCTGTTTGATATAATTAACTATATGTTTATGTTTATTTTTGCTTTCAGCATAATATATCCATTTTGGGACATGCTGATGAAGTCATTTTCTACTCCTGCTGAAGCTACTAAAGTAGGATTTAATCTATTTCCAAAAGAGTTAACTTTTGCAGCGTATAAGGCTGTATTTCTAGGAAGTGACATAGCTATAGGTTATTTTAATACAATTTTCAGGACATTTTTTGGTACATTACTTTTTCTTTTGGTAACGGTAAGCGCAGCATTTGCTCTCTCTAAAAAGGATTTACCCTGTAGAAATACAATTACATTTTTTTTCTTATTTACAATGTTCTTTAGCGGGGGGTTGATACCAAGCTATATACTTATGAAATGGCTTCATCTTATAGATTCCAGGTGGGCGCTTATTATACCTGGAATGTTTAATGTATTTAACATGGTGATTATCAGGAACTATATGCAGTCAATTGACAAAAGCCTGGAAGAATCAGCTTCAATGGACGGTGCTAATCATATATATATATTATTTAAAATCATTGTTCCTGTGTGTAAGCCAATTTTGGCAACTGTTGCATTGTGGACAATTGTAGGCCATTGGAATGCATGGTTTGATGCCATGATATATATTAATACTAATAAAAAACAGGTACTTCAAATATTCTTAAGAAAAATATTAATACAATATGACAACCTTGAAGTAACAAAATTTTTACAGGCATCGGGGCAGAACATTAATGACTTTACACCGGATTCTCTTAAAGCCGCATTTATGTATATAACAATAACGCCGATACTTTTTGCATACCCTTTACTTCAGAAGTATTTTGTAAAGGGTATTATGATTGGCTCATTAAAAGGATAGGTATATTGAAAGCCATATTTACACTAATTACAATGCAGTAATTATAATAATTTAAATAATTTAAAGAACTGTTAAAAAATGAGGATAAAAAACTTTCATAAAGGGAAATGGGGGAAGGCTTATAATGGGTGGTATTATGCTAAATGAAGACTGTAATCATTTTGTATACTCAAGGCATAAAGCAGGAGTAAAAGTTGGTATTAATGAACTTCATGAATTTATTGATCAATATGCAAATACTAATGTAAAAGAATTCATAATGAATGTTAATGCTATGCTTGCATGGTTTCCAGCCAAAACCTGGGAGAATGTAATCGATAAATATATAAAGTTAAAAAAAATAGGTAAGGATCCGGGTGAATCCGGAAATGTTGTAGCAACTTCTTACGATATTTTTATTAATCAGGGTATTGATATGTATAAAATATGGATTGATCGCTTACGGGAGAAAGGCATATCACCATGGCTTTCAATTCGAATGAATGATATTCATAACAATGATGATGAAGAACATTTCCTGCATTCTTCATTTTTTAGCAGGAATAAGCATATGAGAAGGGCTGCGTACCGTCCTAATGCAAGTTATTATGATAACGCTCTTGATTATACTTTTCCTGAAGTACGTGAGCACTATCTTTCTTTAATTTATGAAGTTACGGAAAGATATGATTTTGACGGACTAGAACTGGATTGGATGCGCGAAGTATTCTGCCTTAAAATCGGAAGCGAATGGGAAGGTACTAAAATACTTACTGAATTTATGCGAAAGATACGAGAAATATTAGATTATGCTGAAAAACAAAAGAAACATAAGATAAAAATAGGTGTTCGTGTTCCTCAGAGTCCTGAGTTAGCTTTGCGCTTCGGCATAGATGTTGTAACCTGGGCAAAAGAAAAGCTTGTCGATGTTATAGTTCCAACAGCACGTTGGGCAACTACAGATAATGATATGCCCATTGACCTGTGGAAACGTATTCTCGACGGCACTGGTGTTATGCTTGGTGCAGGGTTGGAAATTCTTATTGAGGCTACCTGTACCCAGCCAAAGCGATGGATGTTTAATTCGGTAGAAACTGCCCGGGGGAGTGCAGTTGCTTATCTTAGCATGGGGGCAGACAGGATATATTTGTTTAATTATATGGATTTACCTGTTGCGGAAAGTTTTGATCCGCGAATGGCAGGTTCAGCTGTTGATCCAAAATACTACAAAGAGTTATTAACAACTATAGGTGAACTAAAAATTGCCATGAATCTTCCTCGACGCCACATTGTAACATACCATGATATAACTGCACCTGGTGTGAGAGTGGGAAACATACTACCAATTATTTGTCATCCTATTAACTCTGCGGTTAAGCCAGAGTTTGCAGATGCCCGTATAGCTACAGGTCCTATCAATAGAGATTCAAAAGTGACTCTGATAATAGGAGCAAATTCTGAAGATAAACTTGAAGCCTCGGATTTTTTGGTATATTTAAACGGAGTACTATGTGAATTTGAAGGACTTGTTGACTTGCCTCAGCCAAAACCTGCATGTAGAACATACTCCTTTAAAGTAGAAACTCACAATAAGTTTCCTGAAGCTAGTATTGTTGAAATAGCTTCAATTAAACGCTTTTTTAGTGTTGAATGGATTGAAATCTCAATTGGTGGCACGCTATGAATAACAAAAGCAGGTTTTATTATTGTAATTATTTTGAAAGATTAAAACTAATTGAATTTGTTGCAACTGGTGTTATTCATAACACCTAAAAATAAAAAATACTAGGAGGTTGATTTTAATGAAAAAAAAGCTAAAGATTTTTTCCTTAATTCTAACAATAATAATTATTAGTACTGTAATTTTGTCAGGGTGTGTAGTAAAAAGTACAAAAGATGGAAAGGAGGGGGGGACTTCTAATGCTACAGCAAAGACAGGGGAACCGGCTGCTCAGGATAAAGAAGAAACAACCGGATTTGAAAAAAGGTTGGAAATAACCTGGCTTATAGCTTATGATGCCAGTGCATACAAAGAAGGCAGCAAGGTTGAAAAAGAGCTTGAGGATAAGTTTAATGTCGACCTGAAAGTTGTGCCAATAAACTCTATGGATAATGAAAAATTCTATGCTACCATCGCGTCGGGAACCATTCCTGATGTTATAGTTAGGTGGGATAGTAGGAAGCTATATTCAGATGGTATAGTTAGAGCTATTTCAAAAGATATGATTAAACAATATATGCCCACAACATACAAGGTAATTGATGAGCTTGGCGGAAAAGCAGCATGGGAATCATTTACCAGTTATGAGGATGGAAAACTTTTTGCTGTGCCACAAATTGCAGCAAATGGTGCGGCAAAATTGGTGCTTGCAGCAAGAAAGGACTGGATGAATAATTTAGGAATAACAGCACTACCAAAGACTATAGATGAGATTTATGATTTGGCAAAAGCTTTCACATTCAATGATCCGGATAAAGATGGTAAAAATAATACTTATGGGCTAGGCGGAGCAGGAATGCATCCAAACCCCCTATTCTGGCAGTTTCAAACCATTTTTGGCGGATATGGGGTACATCCTCAGTATTGGGTTGAAGAGGACGGGAAGGTTGTATTTGGAGCTGTAGCAAATGGCTATAAAGAGGCCTTGAGAACTCTAAGCAATTGGTACAAAAATGGAGTAATAGATTATGAATTTATCACTAATACCAATGCTGATTATATGAATAAAGTAGCAAGTGGAATGCTTGGAATGTATGAGGGGCATCCTACTTATTTTGATACAGGATTTTACCCCACATTACCACCAGCAATGATAAAAGAAAAAAATCCGCAAGCAGAATTTGTTTTTCTTGATCCACCCAAAGGACCTCAGGGCAAATCAGGAGCAATCAGTTATGGTGTAGTAGGTAGTTGGGGTATGATGTATAGTGTAAAAGCTTCTGAGGAAAAAGTAATAAGGGCAATGCAAATTGGTGAAGCTTTAAATACAGACATTAATCTTTTCAAGCTTACATTTGCAGGAATAGAAGGAGAGCATTATGATGTGGTTGGAGACCAGTGTGTAATAAGAAAAGGAATAGTGGAAGCAGAGCATGGTATAAAAATGTTTAGAACAGGCTCGTATCTGACAATGGATGTAGTTAAAACATTTTTATCGAAGGATGCAATTAATTTAGTTATGTCTACTATAAATCATCCATTAATGAGAAGTATTGTGGATTCAGGACGTTTGATTACCCTTAATAAAGATAAAGTTAACACGGCAGAAATGGATAAGCTTGTAAAAGAATTTTATTTCAATGCAATTACAGGAAAAGTTGACGTAAATAGTGAATGGGATAATTATGTCAAGAAATGGATGGATTTTGGAGGAAAAATATTAACTGAAGAAGCACAAAAGGCTCCGAGGCTTGACAAGTAATTATAACCAATGTTTTAGATACAATGCATTAACTGTAGTTTATTATAAATTGCAGTTAATGCATTGTAAGTATTATATTATGAGTTGTTTCCATGCTCTTGTACTCCCTTAAGAATTGACATAAGTAATTCCATACATTTATAATTTGATTTATAATAGTATATAGTATATAGTATATGTGATTATTCTGTAGTTTATGAAGAAGGTTTAGCCATGTGAGAATACTTAATGAATAGAAGTCAATTGTGAAGGGGGGGTTGTATTGTATAAACTGTTAATTGTCGAAGATGAAGAAATTATAAGATGGGGATTAAGAAATGAGATTAAGTGGGAGGAAATCGGCTTTGAGGTAATAGGTGAAGCTGAAAATGGAAAAGTTGCTTTTGATTTAATAACCAGGCTTGCTCCTGATGCAATACTGTTGGATATAAAAATGCCATTGATGAACGGAATAGAATTCATGTCCAGAGTTAATAGTATAAATCCTAAAATCAAAATAGTAATACTTAGTGGTTACGATAAATTTGAATATGCAAAGCAAAGTATAGAGTATGGAGTGTTCTCTTATCTTCTAAAACCTACAAAGGAAGATGAAATAAAAGAAGTTTTCTGCAAGCTGAAAAAAGAACTTGATCATATAAATAGTAGCATTAGAGAACTTGAAATCCTCAGGAAGAAAGCAAATACAATATCTTTAATTAAAAAGGAAGGAATATCTGAAGATAAACAGGATAATATTCCTGATGATATTATAGATGAAAAGAATAATAGCAATGGAGCTGATCCGCTTATACAAAAAGTAAAAGAATATATGAATAAACATTATAATGAAAGAATAACACTTGAATTGTTGTCAAATATTGTATATATGAATCCTGCTTATTTTAGTGTTTACTTTAAGCAGAAAACAGGTTTGAATTATACAGAATACATCACAATTATGAGAATAGAAAAAGCAAAGGAATTACTAGGGAATAAAAGCCTTAAGGTATATGAAATTGCTAATATGGTTGGTTATGATGATTTTAGATATTTTAGCCGTATATTTAAGAAGATAACCGGGATAAACCCTCAAAGGTTCAGAAGTCTTTTAAAATAACACCCTAATAATACAGGGGAGGTTATATGTTTTTTTTTAATACTATTAGAAATAGATATAAAAAACTTAAAATTAGAACGTTACTTGTGATATTATCGTCAGGAATAGTCTTTATTTTCCTTTCCTTTATTAGCTATATTTGTTATAGTACAACTACTAGTATTTTGTTTGATAAACTTCAATCAATTGAATATACAAATCTGAAGCAAATTAATAATAGTCTTACTGCTGCAGTAAATGAGATGAAAAGATATACGGTAAACATGTCTAAAAACAAATCCTTGGTTGATCTTTTAAAAAAATACATACAAGCCGGAAATGATTATATGCTTAAGATAAACCTTTATGAAGCAATAAAAAGCTCATTTGATAATTCCAATATGTATTATAGAGGTATTAATTCAGTTGAATTTTATTTTAAAGATGGGCATGTTTCAAATACAGTTCAAGCAGAAAGGAAGGATATTCCTGTTATTACGTATAATAATATTATTAAGTCTAATTTATATTCAAATACATTAAAATCAAAGGATTCTGTTATTCTTATTGAGCCGGGATACAGGGATGAATTTTTAGGTTCCTTTAATTCACCCTGTTTTGGTAGTATTGTATATAGAGACAATATAGAAATTGGCTATTTGATTATTGTTATGCAAAGCAACTGGTTTGATATGTTATCTTTTAATTCAAAGACGATGATATGCGATCTGGATATGGACCATCTTATCTGGTCGGGCGATATTTTTTTAACCAAATATTACCATAATATCAAAAAACTAATAAAACATAATAAAGGTACTATAGTTTTTGCGTGCGATAAAGACCGCTATAATATTTCTTATATTAAATCTGATATAAATAATTGGACAATACTGACATTTAGTAATATATCCCAAATGTTCCGGCCTGTCAGACAGGTTAGAAATTATTCTTTAATGGCTATTCTTATAAGTCTTGTTGTAAGTTTTATCCTTTCAAAGTATTTTTCGTTCCGCATAACAAAACCTATATATGAATTAATAGAAGTAGCTTCGAGATATAAGGTAGAAGAGAAAATAGAATTTGTAAGCATTAAAAGTGCTGGAAGCAACCTTATGGTAAATGCTATGCTTTATTTTTTGTTCATCGTTTTTATACCTGTTTTATTGTATTCAATTGTAACTTATAGCATATCATCCGGAATTATTAAAGATAAGGTTCAGGAGTCACTTTATATAACAATGAATCAAACTGTTGAAAATATTGATGCATTCATAGAAAGAAACGAAAGAGTATCTACTACCATTATGTTTGATAAAAACATACAAGAATATCTCATAGCTAAAACAGCGTCTTTAGATTATGATAATGAGTTGTATATAAATAAGCTAAATGATGTGCTCTCTGAAAAGGCAGCTATAGTTAATAATCTCTTCGAAACTATAATTTATGATAGTAAAGGGAAAACTATTTTTTCTACTATTTATAGAACGGGAGAAAGTATGGAGCCAGAATTATATGAAAAACTAATGAAAACTTATGGTGAACCATTCTGGGTAAACTATAGGAGCGACAGTAATAACTTAAACATTTTGGGACTTGCCAGGAGAGTAAAGGGTATAGTCAACGATAGCAGGTATAACCTTAAAACTCTGGGATTTTTATTTTTGGTGTATAATGAATCTACTATAGAGAGTCTCTATAAGGATTTTGATATTAATGAGAAAGATTTTAGTATATATATTATTGACAGTTTAGGGACCATTATCACACATAAGTATAAATCAATGATAGGAAAACAGGTTCCTTTTAACATATATGATCAAACAACGAAAAACTGGAGCAATATTGAATATGAAAATGGGAAACCAATTCTTACTATATATGCTAAATGCAAAAAATTACCCTGGGTGCTTGTTAGTAAAATACCTTATGATTATGTATCAACCAATAATCAGAGAATTTTGCTAGCTAACATTTATACTATACTTGTTGCCTTTCTTTCAGCATTTATAATATCATACTTTTTTTCCTATTTTTTTACAAAGGCAATAAACAAGATTAATAACGACCTGATCAGATTAGGTGAGGGTGATACGGAAATAAATTTCAGTAGAAATATTTACATTAACGAAATCAAGGATTTGGCTGAAACCTTTAATATTATGGCAAGACGCGTCCGTAGGTTAATTGAACTTGAAAAAGAAAAGAAGGATGCAGAAATAATTGCACTTCAAGCACAAATTAATCCCCACTTTCTATATAATACACTGGAATCTATAAAATGGATGAATAAGAGGGGAGAAAAAGATAAAGTAGATGTAATGATTACTGCATTAGGAGACCTTTTCAGACTAGGAATTAGTAGAGATAAAATATTCATTCCAATAATAGAAGAAGTTAATTACGCAAAAGCCTATGTGGATATTCAAAAAGTAAGGTATCAAAGTAAGCTGGAATGTTTCTGGTTTGTTGAAGATACTGTTGTGAATTGTTTGTGCCCAAAACTTATCCTTCAACCATTGATTGAAAATTCTATATATCATGGACTACAGGATAGGGATACAGGTGGATTGATAAAAATATATATTTTCAGATCAGCTGATTTAATAATTTTCAAAGTTACTGATAACGGCATTGGCATAAACAGTGAGCAACTTGCCCAAATCAGGAATAACCTGGGTGATAATACAGGAAAGAGCATAGGAATATATAACGTGCAGAAACGTATAAATCTTTATTTCGGAAATGACTATGGACTAACTATTGACAGTATTCCCGGGGAAGGTACTACTGTAACAGTAAGTATACCTATAATTGAAGTACCTTAGCCCTGCAACTCACCTTGCAGGGCTTAACCTCATTTCCATCCAGTCTAATCCAATCCAGTCATCCGGGCCGGTGTTGGAAGTATTAACAATTACAACCCTGTTGATTCTTCTTATATTGGGTACATTAAAGGTTAAAAGACTCCAGTTTGTGAATTTCCCGCCTGCAGGCCTTCCATGTTCAAGAGGTAAACGTCCTGTATGGACTACGGTACCGTTTACTGTTATTCTTGCGGAATATCTATCTACAGGTACATTGGAGTGATCATCCAAAACAGCGCGAATAGCAAGTTGTGCTCTTAAAGCTCCCGGTACAAATAAAAATGCGGGTATTTCAAAAGTCCATACACCTCTGTTCCCTGTATATAAAATATCTGCGTTACCGCTTGGATTACCGTAGTTAGGATACCCCGTCAATTCCTTAAAAAGTACTACTGTAGTTACAGCCGGGTTGTTACTTAATACTGGAGGAGGGTCGGTAGTTATACCTTTTATATCCATATCCTCCATTTCATCCATTTCATCAATATCGTACATATCAAGCATATTATCCGTATCATAAGGACCGAACATACCCATTCCTGGGGGCATATGAATCCCTTGACCTTGATATAACTGGGGTACCGGTTGCATGAAGCCCGGATACACGCTGCCTGGCGGCAATTGTCCTGGTGGCATTTGACCCGGAATCATTTGACCGGGCACTATTTGGTCTTGCTGCTGATAAATATTCATCCCGATAGTACCTTTAGGCATGAATGGACACCAATAGAAAGGGCTCATAGTTTACATCCTCCTTTAAACTTTATAGTGTTTTATGTAAAACACTATTTCTTATATATAATATTCCTTCAGGCAATATTATGTTACACTGGCAGAAAACAGAGAATGATAGAGAATGAAGAAGTCAGCTCTGAGATCTCACACTTATTATTGTTTTATTATTTCTCATGTTATATAATCCCAAGTTTGACACTTGGAAGAAATAAAAATCCTGTAAAGTCTTGATATGAAAGGCTTTGCAGGATTCCTTGCTGTTATAAAATTTGCGTACTTTTTTTATTTTTTCGTCTCTTTAAAAATTTTTT
>JABUEW010000011.1 GCA_013314855.1 Bacillota bacterium
TCTACATTAATTTCTATAGACCAGTAAAGTAAGCACAATTTTATTTTCCAATCTCGTATTTTTTTCATTACTTGTCCCTGAAGTTTATCTTGTCTAAACTACTGCAAATTAGCTTGTCTCACAACATCAATTCCTTATAGGTACGATAAAAACTATTGTATAGTTCTAGCGTATTTCCTTCAATCCTGTGTTTCAATTCCTTATAGGTACGATAAAAACAGGCGGTCAGGATGCAGAATGATTTGAAGTTCCCACGGTTTCAATTCCTTATAGGTACGATAAAAACGGCGAAGGTTACGCAAGAAAAATGAACAAATCGAAAGTTTCAATTCCTTATAGGTACGATAAAAACGAAGCCGAACAAATCATATCGGAAATATACTCACTCTGTTTCAATTCCTTATAGGTACGATAAAAACACTGTTGAAGATGTTGATGCAAAAGAATTATAAAAGTGTTTCAATTCCTTATAGGTACGATAAAAACTTAGGCCGTGAATATGTTGATTACAGCATGCACGACCGTTTCAATTCCTTATAGGTACGATAAAAACTCAGGGATTTGATAGAAAAATACGTTATTGGCTTGGGGTTTCAATTCCTTATAGGTACGATAAAAACGGAAAAGCGGAAAAACCAGGAATACAAGGAATACCGGTTTCAATTCCTTATAGGTACGATAAAAACCCATTCAGAAGAGTCAGAATTTATAAGCCGATTTTCGTTTCAATTCCTTATAGGTACGATAAAAACAATAAACAAAAGTATGTCTGAACATGTGCGGAGTAACCTGTTTCAATTCCTTATAGGTACGATAAAAACTTGTTTTTAGCCTCGGCTTCAATTTGCGTATTCATAGTTTCAATTCCTTATAGGTACGATAAAAACATTGAAGATTGGGGGGTGAACCTTGAACTATGAAGTGGCGTTTCAATTCCTTATAGGTACGATAAAAACACAACCTCCTTTAGGCTGATTTGTCCTTGTAATAGTGTTTCAATTCCTTATAGGTACGATAAAAACGCAGAAAAAATTGAAGAAGCTTACAAGGAATTGGAGTTTCAATTCCTTATAGGTACGATAAAAACCTTGAGTATTCTTATCATGGGAATACTCATGAAGAGCTGTTTCAATTCCTTATAGGTACGATAAAAACTTTTCCGTATCAACATAGTATGTGCTTATCTTGTTAGTTTCAATTCCTTATAGGTACGATAAAAACTCCAACGTTGAATTATGTGTTCCTCCGGGAGCGAGGTGGTTTCAATTCCTTATAGGTACGATAAAAACCTACGTATAACTTGACATCTATAGACCTGCAACCGTGGTTTCAATTCCTTATAGGTACGATAAAAACTTAGATCGTCCCTTCTTGTGATATAAGACTGATCTGGTTTCAATTCCTTATAGGTACGATAAAAACTTTCCGTCTTTAATCTCTGGAGCACCTACTCCATCTTGTTTCAATTCCTTATAGGTACGATAAAAACTTTTCCGTCTTTAATCTCTGGAGCACCTACTCCATCTTGTTTCAATTCCTTATAGGTACGATAAAAACGTGGTTGTTGACTGGTCATGCCCCAATGCTTCCTGGTTTCAATTCCTTATAGGTACGATAAAAACTGTTACGCCACATTTGCCCCGTTTACAGTTAAACGTGTTTCAATTCCTTATAGGTACGATAAAAACCATTATACATTTACCGGACGGAAAGCGGATTGTCAGTTTCAATTCCTTATAGGTACGATAAAAACTTTCCGTCTTTAATCTCTGGAGCACCTACTCCATCTTGTTTCAATTCCTTATAGGTACGATAAAAACATATGTTCATGAAAGGTCATAGCAACGCAGGAAGCGGGTTTCAATTCCTTATAGGTACGATAAAAACCCCCTGCCGGCAGGCGAATGAGAGCCGGCAATAAAAGTTTCAATTCCTTATAGGTACGATAAAAACTACAAGGACGATATTTGTGAGTATTTCAACAAAATGTTTCAATTCCTTATAGGTACGATAAAAACATTAAAATCTACAAGTTGCTCATCTTCAATAGCTGATAGTTTCAATTCCTTATAGGTACGATAAAAACGGAGATAGGGATTGATACTGGATTTTTCAACCGAAGTTTCAATTCCTTATAGGTACGATAAAAACGTGAATGCATGGAACAATATCGGACAGTGGATTTCCGAGTTTCAATTCCTTATAGGTACGATAAAAACAGACAAGAGAATGCAAACATGCTCTATAAGTTCCATAGGTTTCAATTCCTTATAGGTACGATAAAAACCCACAGCAGACAGCAGACAGCGTGGACACCGTGCCACAGTTTCAATTCCTTATAGGTACGATAAAAACGGACAATACTTTGCTCTACACAAAGACCGTGACCGGGTTTCAATTCCTTATAGGTACGATAAAAACGTGGCATTTTCTAGCTGCTAGGTGGACTACAAGTGAGAGTTTCAATTCCTTATAGGTACGATAAAAACCAAAGGCACATACCAAAGTTCACAGGTGCAGACAAACGGTTTCAATTCCTTATAGGTACGATAAAAACAAAAAAATCTTGGGCGGCTTCTATTGAAGATGGCTAGTTTCAATTCCTTATAGGTACGATAAAAACTTTCAGGTATCTTTTCTGCTTCCTGTTTGTAACGGGGTTTCAATTCCTTATAGGTACGATAAAAACGAAGGAGGTTGAATAACGTGACGTGGTATAAAAAAGGTTTCAATTCCTTATAGGTACGATAAAAACCCTGCCATATTGTTCTTCTTTTATTCTTTCATTAGTAGGTTTCAATTCCTTATAGGTACGATAAAAACTAAGAACAAGAGCAAAAACAAAGACCCGACAGCTCAGTTTCAATTCCTTATAGGTACGATAAAAACGGAAGCTTTTAGACTTGTTTTAGGCAAGTCTAAAGCGTTTCAATTCCTTATAGGTACGATAAAAACGTTATACCACTTACCAAATCTGCAAACATTTCAGCCGGTTTCAATTCCTTATAGGTACGATAAAAACACAGTTACTGTATCTCTTGTTGTCCCTTCAATATCAGTTTCAATTCCTTATAGGTACGATAAAAACAAAACCACCTCTTACAAAGTATTTACTAATATAAGTTGTTTCAATTCCTTATAGGTACGATAAAAACCTACAATTATAACCGCTGATATGTTATCTTCATTGGGTTTCAATTCCTTATAGGTACGATAAAAACTTAGGTGCTTGGGAAAAGAAGGAGCAAGGGTTTGGCAGTTTCAATTCCTTATAGGTACGATAAAAACTATATCTCCTGCTTACTTTTATTATTTATGGAGGTGTGAGTTTCAATTCCTTATAGGTACGATAAAAACAAACGTGTATCCGGCGGGGGAAATACGACGGGTAAGTTTCAATTCCTTATAGGTACGATAAAAACGTTCAATAACCTCTTGCATCGCCCCAATCGCTACCAGTTTCAATTCCTTATAGGTACGATAAAAACCCTTAAGTACCAACTCTTCCTCCAGAAATAAGTCGATATGTTTCAATTCCTTATAGGTACGATAAAAACGAAGGAGCAAGTTGATGTATTTCTAAGCATACATCAGTTTCAATTCCTTATAGGTACGATAAAAACATGCAAAGCCGCTCACGATACAGAACAAAGAACGAGGTTTCAATTCCTTATAGGTACGATAAAAACTGACTAATGATGCACTTGTTGTACCAACTGTATTATCAGTTTCAATTCCTTATAGGTACGATAAAAACGGAGGATGCTTTATGAAAAAGTGGGGAGAAAAGGATTTGTTTCAATTCCTTATAGGTACGATAAAAACGCAACAACATATACCGCCCCGCTTACAAGAAAATTCTGTTTCAATTCCTTATAGGTACGATAAAAACTATTCAATACCAGCTTAACTAAAAAAGTTAATGGAGGTGGTTTCAATTCCTTATAGGTACGATAAAAACATAGGGATAATTTGATAAAATCAGTTTGTGAAGTGTGTTTCAATTCCTTATAGGTACGATAAAAACTTCACAGCATTATCTATTTTCTGCAGTACCCTCTCATGTTTCAATTCCTTATAGGTACGATAAAAACATATGTTGTGGTATACTGGAGGGTTTGCTATATGCCGTTTCAATTCCTTATAGGTACGATAAAAACGTACCTCAATCCTATCTTCTGTATATCTTTGCAATTGGTTTCAATTCCTTATAGGTACGATAAAAACGTAAATATGACGTACCAGACAAATATCGTCAAACACTGTTTCAATTCCTTATAGGTACGATAAAAACTATGAAACTGGGGCTTTTGTATATTATTCTGAAGGGTTTCAATTCCTTATAGGTACGATAAAAACTATCAACTAGATCCTGCTCCTTAATTTGTAACAAAGTTTCAATTCCTTATAGGTACGATAAAAACTTTTACTAATTATACAAAATAACAGAACTGTAAAATTAGTTTCAATTCCTTATAGGTACGATAAAAACTGGAGCATATCACTTGTTATCAAAATATCACCCCCCGTTTCAATTCCTTATAGGTACGATAAAAACTAATTTACACACAGTATATAAATAAAGGAATAACCAAGTTTCAATTCCTTATAGGTACGATAAAAACTCAAGAATATGCTTCTTTCCTTTCTCTTGATTATGAGTTTCAATTCCTTATAGGTACGATAAAAACATAATTTAATCAATTGGTAATTTTCATAAATATTATATGTTTCAATTCCTTATAGGTACGATAAAAACACAGGATATATGATGAGCCAGTATGGGACTACTACGAGTTTCAATTCCTTATAGGTACGATAAAAACATGGGCACTGTCCGTCAAAATAGGAAAAACGGAGCTTTGTTTCAATTCCTTATAGGTACGATAAAAACTTGATGAATATTTTGCCTATTGTGATAGCTTTAATAGTTTCAATTCCTTATAGGTACGATAAAAACGATTTGGCGTTTGTTGGTCTTCGAAAACAGGAAAGCGTGTTTCAATTCCTTATAGGTACGATAAAAACGGATAGAAGCATATACCTTAGAATTGGCTTCTACCAAGTTTCAATTCCTTATAGGTACGATAAAAACAGTTTTGGTGCGAGGAAATAGCGGCGCAATACCACATGTTTCAATTCCTTATAGGTACGATAAAAACTAAAGAGCCGATTTTTTTTGGCTCTTATCAAACCCCGTTTCAATTCCTTATAGGTACGATAAAAACCAGGGCAACCAATGCCATCGAGAGCCTGTAATATGAGTTTCAATTCCTTATAGGTACGATAAAAACTATGCGGGATCAGATTTCTTCCTTTCATTTGAATTAGGAGTTTCAATTCCTTATAGGTACGATAAAAACTACGTATTTCACCACTACCAGATATTTTTACAGAATGTTTCAATTCCTTATAGGTACGATAAAAACAAGTAGATGGGAATATATATACCGTTAGCATGTTAGGTTTCAATTCCTTATAGGTACGATAAAAACTTTGTTTCCATTCATACCTTCCATTTGGTCTTTTGGTTTCAATTCCTTATAGGTACGATAAAAACGTTGGCGGCCAGGAAGATTTCATCCGGAGCAACTGGCGTTTCAATTCCTTATAGGTACGATAAAAACGTTGCCGCTCGGCAAAGTATTCGCCGGCATATCGTAAGTTTCAATTCCTTATAGGTACGATAAAAACTATCCTTTGGGCTCACAGCTTCGATACCAAACCATTCGGTTTCAATTCCTTATAGGTACGATAAAAACTTGATGGAAATAGTAAACACAACGGACCAGGGCATAGGTTTCAATTCCTTATAGGTACGATAAAAACCTGCCGAACACTTTATTTGCTGTATCAAGTGCAAGCGGTTTCAATTCCTTATAGGTACGATAAAAACCCTCGAAGCTGCATTATGGCAGGGATTGGCTAAAGGCGTTTCAATTCCTTATAGGTACGATAAAAACTATCGGGCTGGACTTGCGTTTTAGACTTGAACGACAGTTTCAATTCCTTATAGGTACGATAAAAACCTGCTGCGCTTTCTACGTCAATATCGTCTGTTTCAAGCCGGTTTCAATTCCTTATAGGTACGATAAAAACTATCCTCGCAATCGCCATCAGTACCCATGAGGTTAGGTTTCAATTCCTTATAGGTACGATAAAAACAAGATAATGCTAGATGTGGGACACGGTGGGGATGAGTTTCAATTCCTTATAGGTACGATAAAAACGTAATGGTTCAATTTTAATAAATTATTTAAAAATACGAGTTTCAATTCCTTATAGGTACGATAAAAACTTGATGCTTGTCCTGCTTAATTTTTTAATCTTCTGCCGGTTTCAATTCCTTATAGGTACGATAAAAACTACCAAGCCGCCGGACGTAGGCTTTGTGCCGTTGTGGGTTTCAATTCCTTATAGGTACGATAAAAACCATACAGTGACCTCATACCACTCGTCATTTATTTCTTGTTTCAATTCCTTATAGGTACGATAAAAACAAGAAATGAAGTCTTACGGCCAAATATTCAGCAGGGGTTTCAATTCCTTATAGGTACGATAAAAACTATGCTCAGGATAATACCTTGCTCTATACAAAGACAGGTTTCAATTCCTTATAGGTACGATAAAAACTGTCAATGCTGTTATTGTATTTCCAGAAAATTTTGTCGAGTTTCAATTCCTTATAGGTACGATAAAAACTATCCCTCCCTTCCTTCCTGGAGATGTAGTCCAGCAGTTTCAATTCCTTATAGGTACGATAAAAACGTTTTGTCACCATTAATACTTATTTTGCTTACCTTTTGTTTCAATTCCTTATAGGTACGATAAAAACGTTATTCAAACTGATGTCAATTGAAAATATGAAGCAGTTTCAATTCCTTATAGGTACGATAAAAACTGTACAAGATGACGAATTACGAGAATCTTACGATAGTTAGTTTCAATTCCTTATAGGTACGATAAAAACGCATACAGGATAAGGCGTATGCATTAGGTATTACGGGGTTTCAATTCCTTATAGGTACGATAAAAACTTAGTTTTTTCCCATTTCCTCAATATCCTCCGGCCTGTTTCAATTCCTTATAGGTACGATAAAAACGTAACTTGTGCGAATAATGCAACAGCACCTTCCTCAGTTTCAATTCCTTATAGGTACGATAAAAACTGCAGGGATTAGAGCGTATGCGGGAAGTCGCATGGATGTTTCAATTCCTTATAGGTACGATAAAAACGTAATGAAGTATATTGGTTATTTGGTAGAGGCGGAAGTTTCAATTCCTTATAGGTACGATAAAAACGTCTAAACTCAATATGTGTGTTGTGTTGAAGATTGAGTTTCAATTCCTTATAGGTACGATAAAAACGGAGGAAGGTATATGATTAAGGTTGTGATGGAAAATGAGTTTCAATTCCTTATAGGTACGATAAAAACAAAACTATATTATCCTTACTAATATCCTGATTCGTAGTTTCAATTCCTTATAGGTACGATAAAAACCCTGATAATATCCATACCGCCACATGCATAAAATAGTTTCAATTCCTTATAGGTACGATAAAAACTTTTGTAAATGCTTGGGGATATATGAAAATTGGAGCGCGTTTCAATTCCTTATAGGTACGATAAAAACCTGAATACAGAAAACATAAAGCAAAGATAACAGCTAAGTTTCAATTCCTTATAGGTACGATAAAAACCTATGTATAGTATGTCTTCTAGCTTTTCCGCTCTGTGTTTCAATTCCTTATAGGTACGATAAAAACCAGGCGGACCAGGAACGAGGGTATATATGAGGGCAGCAACGTTTCAATTCCTTATAGGTACGATAAAAACTTTAGACATTTTGTATATTATCATATCTACACCTCCTGTTTCAATTCCTTATAGGTACGATAAAAACATGGCAAGTGGCAAAATGGCAATGGAGATAATTGCCGGTTTCAATTCCTTATAGGTACGATAAAAACTTGCGAAGAAGATACACGAATAAACCCAAAAGTCTCGTTTCAATTCCTTATAGGTACGATAAAAACTGGAAAGTCTGATAGAAAAACGATATATGGAGATATGTTTCAATTCCTTATAGGTACGATAAAAACTTCACCTATTCCGTCAACATAAATCATAATCGCACGGTTTCAATTCCTTATAGGTACGATAAAAACACACCCTGATTAAGAGTCAAAATTTTTTATTTCCCGCGTTTCAATTCCTTATAGGTACGATAAAAACTTATTGTCATCTGATCCTGGGAAAACATACTTACTTTGTTTCAATTCCTTATAGGTACGATAAAAACACAATGAGGCAAAAGTATGTCTGATACCGTGGGGTGGTTTCAATTCCTTATAGGTACGATAAAAACTCTTTCCGGCGAAGCAGGAGCATAAGTATGAGACAAAGTTTCAATTCCTTATAGGTACGATAAAAACCAAAAAATACTTTTTTTGCGCTTTATGTTGTACAATATGTTTCAATTCCTTATAGGTACGATAAAAACGCTAATAAAAAGTTACGGCGTAATTGATGATGATACGTTTCAATTCCTTATAGGTACGATAAAAACTGTTTTCCAGAGCAAGTTCTTGCTGGTCAAAAGGCAAGTTTCAATTCCTTATAGGTACGATAAAAACAATTGATATGCCTAATACGACTATATTCAAACTGCTTTGTTTCAATTCCTTATAGGTACGATAAAAACGGAAAAATCGATTGTTGAAGCTGCAAGCCTTGACGGTGCGTTTCAATTCCTTATAGGTACGATAAAAACAAAGCACTTACTGAGGCAGGATTTTCATACCGTAAGGGTTTCAATTCCTTATAGGTACGATAAAAACCTTGGGGACTGGTTGCGGCACAAAAAGCAGCTTTGAGTTTCAATTCCTTATAGGTACGATAAAAACAAAAATAAACAATTGGGCCATAAATACAAAACTTGCTGGTTTCAATTCCTTATAGGTACGATAAAAACTTATTACTTTGTCGCCTTGTTTGAAAGGCGTATTGTGTTTCAATTCCTTATAGGTACGATAAAAACCAATATTACGCAATTTTCGGTTAATTGAGCGTCGATAGTTTCAATTCCTTATAGGTACGATAAAAACGGAGATCGATTATTTCTCCGCCTCGCTCGTTTATCCATGGTTTCAATTCCTTATAGGTACGATAAAAACTTCCTGAACTCCATATAAAGGTACGGCATGTAGAAAGTTTCAATTCCTTATAGGTACGATAAAAACAGAACTTTTGCCTTTATTGTCGTGTGAAGCATTAAGGTTTCAATTCCTTATAGGTACGATAAAAACTCATGGGCGGGCAAAAATTCATCTTGGACGGGCTTGGTTTCAATTCCTTATAGGTACGATAAAAACATAAAATGATTAGGATATTCAATAAATACGCAACAATGGTTTCAATTCCTTATAGGTACGATAAAAACTAATTAAATCCATCCTTGAGTTTATCCATAATTTCCTTGTTTCAATTCCTTATAGGTACGATAAAAACCTTGCGCTTGCGCCGACCTATGGGGGGGGGTATTGCCGGTTTCAATTCCTTATAGGTACGATAAAAACTTTTTATCGTTACTCCACCAACTACCTTGTGTTAGAGTTTCAATTCCTTATAGGTACGATAAAAACATAAAATGATTAGGATATTCAATAAATACGCAACAATGGTTTCAATTCCTTATAGGTACGATAAAAACTGAATATGAAGCTGAAAAACTTGCTTATGTGTTCGTTATGTTTCAATTCCTTATAGGTACGATAAAAACATAGAATTGTTCGGGGGTGTTATCTTTATATCCATAGTTTCAATTCCTTATAGGTACGATAAAAACAATTATTTCATCAAGATTTTTTTCTCTAATTTCCATGTTTCAATTCCTTATAGGTACGATAAAAACCTCGCTTTACCCATTACAATTTTTCCTCCAATTCCTGTTTCAATTCCTTATAGGTACGATAAAAACGATTAGAGTTAATTAATATATAATAATAAAGGAGTGTTTCAATTCCTTATAGGTACGATAAAAACACAATATTTGTATCCCACTTGCCTTTCTATTTTGAGTGTTTCAATTCCTTATAGGTACGATAAAAACGGAAGCTAACCGAGGCGGCAATAAAATTTTCGACCCGGTTTCAATTCCTTATAGGTACGATAAAAACTCGTTTGCCATACCTTATCCCTCCTTTACCCTTTCAAGGTTTCAATTCCTTATAGGTACGATAAAAACTATAGTGAAGATGATATATTGAGAATGATATTCGAGGGTTTCAATTCCTTATAGGTACGATAAAAACCTTGCGTTTTATCTCGGCTTGCTCCATAGATATTTCAGTGTTTCAATTCCTTATAGGTACGATAAAAACCGAAATCCCTACTAAAACCATTTTGTTCGCATAAATCGTTTCAATTCCTTATAGGTACGATAAAAACTTTAGTATATTTTCAATACTCTTTGATATATTGGTAGTTTCAATTCCTTATAGGTACGATAAAAACCTGACTTGGAAATATGCTATACCTATACCTGCACCACATGAAGTTTCAATTCCTTATAGGTACGATAAAAACTATTCCTGTCCGCAACCGCATTTATACCATCTACAGGTTTCAATTCCTTATAGGTACGATAAAAACTCTTCATGTGGTATGAGTTGACAGAATTTACCATAGTTTCAATTCCTTATAGGTACGATAAAAACCTATAACTATTGTAAACATCTTGTTCAGTCAAAACACCGTTTCAATTCCTTATAGGTACGATAAAAACTAATCCAGGTGGTTTACCTGGATTATTTTTTGCCTATGTTTCAATTCCTTATAGGTACGATAAAAACTTTCTGGTATCCCAGTTATATGATTATACTTATAATCAGTTTCAATTCCTTATAGGTACGATAAAAACATATACTTTAATTTGTCAACAATTATTTGCATATTAGTTTCAATTCCTTATAGGTACGATAAAAACTAGCTTCCACCTTCATCTTGACTTTCACAAAATGCTATGTTTCAATTCCTTATAGGTACGATAAAAACACACTCTCCCAAGTGGTAGTGAGTCTTTTGTTCTAAGGTGTTTCAATTCCTTATAGGTACGATAAAAACTTGCACATACCTCCTTCAAAATTTTTATAAATAGTATTGTTTCAATTCCTTATAGGTACGATAAAAACTGAATATGGGACCTATTGAGGGAGGTGACAAACCAAGTTTCAATTCCTTATAGGTACGATAAAAACAGGACGTTCTCCACCCTCTAAATATAAATAAACTTTAGTTTCAATTCCTTATAGGTACGATAAAAACGGGAATTGTTAGGATTAGACAAAATGTATCTTTTGGTGTTTCAATTCCTTATAGGTACGATAAAAACTGCCTAAGACTTTGTAAGGCGTAAGGCAATATTGGAGTTTCAATTCCTTATAGGTACGATAAAAACTAACTATACATTAACTTTACCTCTTATCCCTGGTATGTTTCAATTCCTTATAGGTACGATAAAAACTCAGTTACACTATATCCATACTGATACACACTATAGTTTCAATTCCTTATAGGTACGATAAAAACGATAGGACGCTGAAAGTCCACATGTTGGCAAAAGATGGTTTCAATTCCTTATAGGTACGATAAAAACCAAAAGTCGGGGGAACAAAAAAGTATATAAAGGCGCGTTTCAATTCCTTATAGGTACGATAAAAACCAGGCGGGACAGCAACTATGACCTGTTATGCAGGCGATAGTTTCAATTCCTTATAGGTACGATAAAAACAATAACCTCAAAGCCTTGGGACAGTAGAATATTGCAGAGTTTCAATTCCTTATAGGTACGATAAAAACAAATGCGTATCAATAGATAAATGCCTATTGCCAGAAAGTTTCAATTCCTTATAGGTACGATAAAAACTATATATACCGGCATCAGGAAGGCAGATATACAGATGGCGTTTCAATTCCTTATAGGTACGATAAAAACTTTGCGATAGAAAGGGGGTTGAGACTGTGGACGCAAGTTTCAATTCCTTATAGGTACGATAAAAACTTACTACAAATGGTGAAGGAACTTTTACAGTTGCAAGGTTTCAATTCCTTATAGGTACGATAAAAACAGACTGGGATAGTCCGGATGATACGCTTGAGGCTACGGGTTTCAATTCCTTATAGGTACGATAAAAACGGACAAACAGAAGAAACAATATTATTTGGAGAAACAAGTTTCAATTCCTTATAGGTACGATAAAAACTTTGTATTGGAAGTTATAAGGTTACTAACTACGAATCGTTTCAATTCCTTATAGGTACGATAAAAACATAGGAGCAGCGTTAATCGTTTATGAGGAGGTCGAGTTTCAATTCCTTATAGGTACGATAAAAACGCTCTTCCAAAAGCCGCAAGCTCACTATGTCATCGTGTTTCAATTCCTTATAGGTACGATAAAAACTGCCAGGAGGCAGGCCATCAAAACCGATTGAATTAGTGTTTCAATTCCTTATAGGTACGATAAAAACATTGTATGCCAAAGTGAAGTGATTATATCGCCTGCAGTTTCAATTCCTTATAGGTACGATAAAAACACGTGGATCCGGAACTGAGGGAATACATGGAAGGCAGTTTCAATTCCTTATAGGTACGATAAAAACACAAAGAAACTGCCATGGCGCAAGACGATACCAGCAGTTTCAATTCCTTATAGGTACGATAAAAACTCAGTTTTAAATCGTCATCCTTTATCATTTTCCACGGTTTCAATTCCTTATAGGTACGATAAAAACTTGCAATATGTTGCCAGCTATTCAACGGGAATGTCCCACGTTTCAATTCCTTATAGGTACGATAAAAACGGCCCTGTATTGCTTATATTTATTTTCCCGTCAACGGGTTTCAATTCCTTATAGGTACGATAAAAACTAGGCGGCTCTTTTATGCTTACCGTTGACGGGAAAAGTTTCAATTCCTTATAGGTACGATAAAAACCTATTGCTCAATAAAAGGTATCGAAACTTCTTTCCAAGTTTCAATTCCTTATAGGTACGATAAAAACAATGTATTATCTCGTCTGTATTCATATCTTTTAGAAGTTTCAATTCCTTATAGGTACGATAAAAACTTGCGGCTGCTTGAATTCCGAGCCATATCCATTTGCCCACGTTTCAATTCCTTATAGGTACGATAAAAACCTATACACTGGCAGAGCAGGTGCTTCAAGATGCCGGATGTTTCAATTCCTTATAGGTACGATAAAAACCGAAAAAATAGCAGCAATTATTACCAGTGGCGGCGCGGGTTTCAATTCCTTATAGGTACGATAAAAACGGGCAGAAAGATGCTACGAAGGAGTGAAAGGAGTGAGTTTCAATTCCTTATAGGTACGATAAAAACGGAAAAAGTGAACAACCAAACAATGTATGCGCTCACACAGTTTCAATTCCTTATAGGTACGATAAAAACACTGTTGTAGAAGAAACAGAAACGTATCCTTTCGTAGTTTCAATTCCTTATAGGTACGATAAAAACAAGGAATTATAGATAGAATGCTGGCAATGCAAAAATGTAGTTTCAATTCCTTATAGGTACGATAAAAACCATTTGTAAATATCTGGTCTTCAACCATTTTTATTGGTTTCAATTCCTTATAGGTACGATAAAAACATTTTTTCTCCAACCATAATTGCCAGAGTGCCTGTCAGTTTCAATTCCTTATAGGTACGATAAAAACCTATAAATGAAACTTTAGGAGAAGGAGGCAAATAATGTTTCAATTCCTTATAGGTACGATAAAAACTACGGGCCTGAAAAGAAACTCATTGAAATTAGGCCTGGTTTCAATTCCTTATAGGTACGATAAAAACTATAAATGAAACTTTAGGAGAAGGAGGCAAATAATGTTTCAATTCCTTATAGGTACGATAAAAACGAAGGGCAGCTATATGGCGCAGCTGCAACGGTTAACAGTTTCAATTCCTTATAGGTACGATAAAAACGATTTTTCCACGTCCAAGCTATGAATAGTAGACAGCAGTTTCAATTCCTTATAGGTACGATAAAAACTCTATCTCCAAAAGACAAACTAAATTCAAATGACATGTTTCAATTCCTTATAGGTACGATAAAAACTTAGGAGGATACAAATTCACTACCGGAGCTCCAGCATGTTTCAATTCCTTATAGGTACGATAAAAACTTGCATCTGCTACATTAGATACGCCTTCTGATACGGAATGTTTCAATTCCTTATAGGTACGATAAAAACTTGATTGTTAAAGTAAAATCTTTGAATTTTGCTGAAAGTTTCAATTCCTTATAGGTACGATAAAAACAAATAAAAAAATATTACGAAGGAGATGGGAAAAATGTGTTTCAATTCCTTATAGGTACGATAAAAACTGAAATTTAAGATTAAGGATTAGGGATTAGGGAGGCGGTTTCAATTCCTTATAGGTACGATAAAAACGGGGATATACGAAGCGTGAAGGATTTCAATATGGATAGTTTCAATTCCTTATAGGTACGATAAAAACCGTGGCAGCGGTAATGGATATAATCATTCAGGCTACTGAGTTTCAATTCCTTATAGGTACGATAAAAACGATGATATGATTTGATATTTGGAGAATCGGAAAATCTGTTTCAATTCCTTATAGGTACGATAAAAACCAAAACTCGTTTCACGGGATGCTTTGCGCCTTCCCAAAAGTTTCAATTCCTTATAGGTACGATAAAAACTTAGAAGTGCAAACTTTGATCCATCAGGGCCGCACTTGTTTCAATTCCTTATAGGTACGATAAAAACAAACCTCCAGGAATTGTAAGCAAAATTGCGAAAAAAAGTTTCAATTCCTTATAGGTACGATAAAAACTTGTTGTTTATATTCGTTTTGCATTTTAATATACTGGTTTCAATTCCTTATAGGTACGATAAAAACGGATGAACGCCACACCTAAGAAGCCAGCAAGCATGAGTTTCAATTCCTTATAGGTACGATAAAAACTAAAACTCAAAAAAGGTTACGCAGTACGTTTTTACGGTTTCAATTCCTTATAGGTACGATAAAAACGTCTACTTGTTCAAGTACTTCTAAATCGATATATATAGGTTTCAATTCCTTATAGGTACGATAAAAACTGCATTTGTAAATATCTGGTCTTCAACCATTTTTATTGGTTTCAATTCCTTATAGGTACGATAAAAACCCTAATCCTGATACAGCGCCAAGCATTTCTGCGGCAAGTTTCAATTCCTTATAGGTACGATAAAAACCTAAAGTTGAATCAGAAATATTAGTTACGTTGCAAAAGTTTCAATTCCTTATAGGTACGATAAAAACCGATTTTTCCACGTCCAAGCTATGAATAGTAGACAGCAGTTTCAATTCCTTATAGGTACGATAAAAACTAATTGCCTAAAGCAGGAATAATATGCAAACGGAGTTTCAATTCCTTATAGGTACGATAAAAACTTATACATCTTTATCTCCCTTTAAATGACGTTTTTTGGTTTCAATTCCTTATAGGTACGATAAAAACTAAGATTCATCAATCCTCCTAGCATGGCTATCACTAGTTTCAATTCCTTATAGGTACGATAAAAACTACAAAAGGCATGGAGGAAGATTTTAGGCGGTGGCCGTTTCAATTCCTTATAGGTACGATAAAAACTGATAACTGGAAATTAAAGATGGGCAACGAAAAAGGTTTCAATTCCTTATAGGTACGATAAAAACGCATTAGTCATTATTTCTTCTTCGATGTAGCGGGGTAGTTTCAATTCCTTATAGGTACGATAAAAACTGTTCTTGTTCTAGTAACATCTACAACCACCTCCCAGTTTCAATTCCTTATAGGTACGATAAAAACTTTTCGATATACTCATACTGCATGTCCAAGCCAACGGTTTCAATTCCTTATAGGTACGATAAAAACGATTTTCCCGTGATAGCTTTTATCATCGACACGATAGTTTCAATTCCTTATAGGTACGATAAAAACCTTCTTCTTCTATCGCCTTGATGATGCGAACGACTTGTCGTTTCAATTCCTTATAGGTACGATAAAAACTTTGGTCGATAGGATTACGTATATCCGTATGACCAAGTTTCAATTCCTTATAGGTACGATAAAAACACGTATTTCAAATTGACGAAATCAGGAACATCGACAGTTTCAATTCCTTATAGGTACGATAAAAACTCTAGCTGAAAAAATACATCAATATGCACAGCAACAAAAGTTTCAATTCCTTATAGGTACGATAAAAACTTTCTGCTTTTTCCTCCGTCGTCAACGCCGGATATTCTGCGTTTCAATTCCTTATAGGTACGATAAAAACAGTATGACGATGGAAGAAAATATCCAAAAAGTAAAACAGTTTCAATTCCTTATAGGTACGATAAAAACTATGAAGAATTTATTAACCCTGAACAACAAATTGAGTTTCAATTCCTTATAGGTACGATAAAAACGCTAAAGTTGTTCCAGAATACCGTTGATTAAAAATCAAGTTTCAATTCCTTATAGGTACGATAAAAACTTATACCACATCGGTATAATAGGCGCAAGAGGGGGTTGTTTCAATTCCTTATAGGTACGATAAAAACGACAAACAATATTATTGTGGGCATAACGGATCCCAATCGTTTCAATTCCTTATAGGTACGATAAAAACATATAAGCCTTACGCCGTTTTCTTTGAGTTTGCGCTTGGTTTCAATTCCTTATAGGTACGATAAAAACGCTTGCTGAGATGTACTGCAAACAGATATTCGGGGAGTTTCAATTCCTTATAGGTACGATAAAAACTCTCCATATGTTCACAAATAGGTACAAATATTTCATGGGTTTCAATTCCTTATAGGTACGATAAAAACTTACTTTAGCACCAAATAAATTCATAACTTTCCTAGTTTCAATTCCTTATAGGTACGATAAAAACTATCTCCTCCACTCCCACAACAACCGAGCCAACCGAGTTTCAATTCCTTATAGGTACGATAAAAACCCGTAAAAACTGCATAATATAATATCTTAATTTTAAAACACTTTTGCAAAAAATGCAAGGGTAAATTAGGAAAAAATAGAGTAACCTTTATAATATCAAGCGTTTATATGTTTTCTGTTTATTCGTCGATTTCCTAGGGTTTTTGCACTATCGGACACCGACGAACTACAACATTAAATCTGTAGGATTTTTTTCCAATCCCATAATTTCCCTATCTGTATATTTGGTTGTTCTAAAAGTATAAAAAATAACTGAATCCTCATCCTTATCTATTTTTGCTGATAATTCATGCTTCAGCTTTTTGAAATTGGCATCACTGATTTCTCCTTCAAAAACTGAATTTTGTACCCAATGCAAATATTTTCTGCATATTTTAAGAATTTTCCCTACTCTTTTTTCACCTACATCATACACTAAGATAACAAAAATTGCTACTCCTCCTCACTCTATTTCTACTTTATTTCTACTTTATTTCTGGCACTTTGACCAATTTCCATTTTTGGCTGTATATAGTTGAAATTTTAGCTATACTGATAAAGCAAATTACCACATGCTTATATAAGGCTCGTATAATTTTTCTCCTATTAAATGCTTTTCAAGTTTATACAGCTCGAGCCTGATTAAACGCCGGTATGACACTGAACGCCCAAGAGGTTTATATGAAAGTGTACTGTTCAATTTCTCATTTAACTGATTTATAAATATTTTCTTTCCATCATCATTTAGAATAATTCCTCCCATTTTATTTTCAAAGTGTTTTTGATTAAGCATCTTCTTTCCGAGAATTGTAAATATAGTGCGATCTACCAATAATGGCTTAAATATTTCGGCTATATCCAGATTTAACGTAAACCTTCTGTTATTAGTCGTATGCAAAAACCCAATCCTCGGATCAAGGTGCGTTTTATAAATCTCACTTAATACTATAGTATATAAAACGCTATTACCAAAGCTGATAAGAGAATTTAAACGATTTAAAGGAGGTTGTTTTGTACGTTTTTCAAATAAAAAATCCGAATCATCCAAAATTGTGTCAAAACTACTGTAATATATATCCCTAGTGTTTCCTTCAATAGCCATCATTTGATTTATATCCATATTCTTGCTCAGCTTTGATTTAAGTTCCTCTATCTTTTGTATGCCATATTCAAGATTTTTACCTCTATTATTATAATATTTTAAAACAGTCAAAATATTTCTTATACTTCCCTCAACAATCCTGTATGCTATATCCTTCCTTTTTTCTTCATCAAGATAATACTCTGCCTGTTTCAAAATCATATACCCTGAATTGTAATGTTCCCTTGGGTAATATGTACCAGTGTAATATTCATGGTAATTGAAGAAATGCAGTAATATTTCCTTTTGTGATGCCAGTTCTAAGAATTTCTTTGTAACAGTAACTTCACCAAAAACATATAACTCATTAATATCTTCTATGGGCAAGTATTTATTACCCTCTTCACTTTCAAAAAATACAGTATTATCTTTTCTTTTAAGTTCACCATCATTAAAAATATATGCGCTTTTTTTCATTAGCTTCTCCTCTTACTATCTTCACACTCTATAAACTCAAAACACCCAAATCCCTGCGAATTCTTGCCTCCAAGGCCCGTGTTATATGCCAGAGTTATTAGGTCGGTATCCCCCTTTATAAGATACTCTCCCATCCAGCCTTTTATTATAAAGTCTTTATACTTTGTTGTTACTTCTCTTTGTGTTTCAATAAATGCTTTTATTGTAAAGTTAATATTGTCAATGCTGGAACCATTAAACGCCTGATATTTTTTCTTCAAATTTTCTTTAACAAGTTCATAGAATTTTTCATCTCCCGGACCATAATAATATGTCTTTTTATTCTGATCAGTTGAGTAGACTACTATAGGTGAAAGCATTCTTATTCTTGATTCAGGATTTATATTTGGAAATTTAACCTTTATATTCTCAAGATATATATTCTGGTCATAAAGCACAAGGTTATTCTTAATAATAGAAGTAGAGAAATCAATGAAGAAATCATCATAATGGGAGGATACCTCCAGGGTTACAGGAGAGTCATACTTAATTATTTTATTGTTATTATCAATTCTATACGTACCCATTAACCTGGAAAAAGTGAATAGCTTGTAACGCCTTTTTTCATAGGTAAAGCCTTTATCATGTATAAATTTCTGTGTTTCTTTATCTGTAATATTATTGTAGATAAAACCCTGCAGGATTTGATTATAGTATATGGGCAAAACAAGCTTCCCATTAAAAGTAAATTCAAACACAATTCTCATATTTACTATTCCTTATTTTAAATTTTTGTTTTTATGTCTTTTTATATTTCTCAACAGTATTTTCATTCTGTATTTCATCATTCTGTATTTCATACTTGCAAACAGTAATAAAATATGCTAAAAATGTGAATATTAAGTATTATTAAGTATAATATGTTATTCTACACAGTATATAGAAAATCCTTCTTTTTCTCAAAATTTTATATTTTTTTACATAAAATTTTAATAAGGAAGGGTTTGGAGTGTATCGGTTTAGACTAAATCTGGAAGTTTAAACTTGTATAAATAATAACATATATAATTAATAATAATAAAAACAGCCTTGTATAGAATTAATATTATATTTCATTTCTTATACCCAGGCTGTTCTTAAGACGAGCAGTCACCTGATTTATTTTGACATGTTATTAAGATATATACTCCCCTGCCATGTTATAACACCTTATAGCACCTGTTGGGCACACCTTTACACATTCTCCGCAATTTGTGCATGTTGGGGGGTCAATTTTCGCCAGCGAGCCTTTCATACTTATAGCCCCTACAGGACAAGCCTTAACACACCTGGTACAACCTATACACCCTACACTGCAGACCTGCCTTACAATATTACCTTTATCCAGACTGCTGCATGTAACGGTATGCCTTGAATATCTTGGCACTAGTTCAATTATTTTTTTGGGGCAGGCTTTTACACACATGCCGCACCCTGTACATTTCCATTCCAGGACCCTTGCAAGTCCATTTTCTATTACTATTGCATCAAAGGGACAGGCACGAACGCATGTACCTAATCCTATACATCCGTATAAACATGCGGACGGTCCTCCATATAAAGCTGCTGCTGCATTACAGTCTTCTATTCCGTAATAATTGTATTTCACTTTGCTGTTTTCAAAAGTCCCGCCGCATATTACTCTTGCAGTTTTATCTTCTACAGCTTCTGCTTCAAGTCCTAGTATTTCACCTATTTTTTTTGCCACATCGGCCCCGCCAACAGGACATCCCGTCACTGCAACTTTTCCCTCTGCAACAGCTTCTGCAAAAGCATCACAACCGGTCTGTCCACATGCGGCACAATTGGCGCCGGGAAGTACATCCCTTACAAGCTTGACCTTTTCATCAACCTTTACCTCGAATTTTTTCGAAGCAAAGGAAAGCCCTATTCCAAAAAATAATCCCAAACCTCCAACTACAGCAACGGGTATTAATATTTCAGACATCATAAAATATACCCTCCACTACCATGTTTCATTATTATTATTATTATTAATGTATACTTAATATACAAATAAAACCAAATCAATAATCACTTGAATCTATACTAATATAAATCTATAATCTATAATCTATAATCACCTGAATCTGTACTAACTACAACTACCTTGTAAACAATCCCTGGAATCCGAAGAATGCCAGTGATACTAATGCTGCAGCTATAAGGGTTATAGGTAACCCCTTCAGAGCTTCAGGTATATCGCACATCTCAAGCTTTTCCCTTATACTGGAAAATAGCAAAAGTGCAAGTGTGAAACCCAGGCCAGCCCCACAACCATATACCAGCGACTGCACAAAGTTATATTCCCTTCCAATGTTAAGAAGGGAAACGCCGAGCACTGCACAGTTTGTTGTAATCAGCGGCAAGTATATTCCCAGGGATTTGTAAAGAGGAGGGAACATTTTTTTCAACACTATTTCAACAAACTGGACCAGGGCTGCTATAACCAGGATAAATGCAATTGTTTGCAGGTACCCAATTCCAAATCTTTTAAGAAGGAATTCGTTTACGACCCATGTAGCTCCTGATGCTATAGTCATTACAAAAACTACCGCACCGCTCATGCCCATTGCAGATGACATGTTTTTGGACACTCCCAGGAAGGGACATATGCCTAAAAACTTTGTCAATACAAAATTTTCTACAAGGATTGCACTTATTATAATAATTATCATTTCCCTCATTTACTTTAAAACCTCCTTAGGGACTTTTATTGCACATACCGCATGACGCGCAATTTCCATACTCCATTTTCTTTCTCTTGGAAAGCTTATTGACAATAGCAATAACTATGCCAAATACAAAGAACCCACCCGGCGGCAGAATCATAATAACTGCCGGATCTATCAAGCCTGCATTGATATTAATTCCAAACCAGGTCCCATTGCCGAATATTTCCCTTACTGAGCCTATTATGACAAGGGCAAGGGTAAAACCGAGGCCCATGCCTATTGCATCAAGCACAGACAAAAATACGCTATTCTTACTTGCAAACATTTCAGCTCTGGCTAAAATTATGCAATTTACCACTATCAGTGGTATAAATATTCCTAAGGCTTTATTTAATGCAGGCACATATGCTTCCAGTAAAAGTTGTACAATAGTAACGAAACCGGCTATTATGGTAATAAATGCAGGTATTCTAACCTTATCGGGTATTAGCTTTCTCAACAAAGAAATGACGATATTAGACCCAAGCAGTACAACAGTTGCTGAAATACCCATACCAAGGCCGTATAAAGCTGATGTGGTTACCGCCAGGGTAGGGCAGGTACCCAGTACAAGCCTTAAAGTGGGATTTTCCTGTATTATTCCGTTAGTAAGTGTTTTTAACTTCTTCCCCATTTACAGCCTCCTCCTTTTGCTTCTATCCCGTCTATTTATTGGAGATACTGCTTCTCCTATCCATATAATTCATTCAACACATTCAATACCGCGGATATCTCGCACATGCACATATACACATATAGAATTCTACCTAAATATCCGACTTCTTCAATTCACCCGATTCCTCCAACTTATCCAATTCTACCGACATATCCAATGCCGCCTGTACTGCGCCGACAACCGCTTTTGAAGTTACTGTAGCGCCACTGACAGCGTTTATCTCTTCCGGTTTTCCTTTTTGCCCTTTTACAACCTTTAAACCCTCTTTTGGAGTTATATCAACCAATTGTGAAAGAAAAGCTTTGTCTGTTGCCTTTGAGCCCAAACCGGGAGTTTCAGAATGTTTGACAATTTTCACTCCTGTAACCTTTCTACTTTTATCTACTCCCACCATTACACTAATATCGCCGCCGTAACCTTTATTTACAACTAAAAACACATATCCTAACTCTTTTTCCGCCTTCAATCCCACATACGCTTCCTTGATAAGTTTTAATTCTGTCCTGTGTTCAGCAATATCCTCAATATTTTCTACCTTCATGAAGCTATCTGCATCAGATAAAATTTCTTTTCTCGCGTTTTCAGCATCCAGGGCAGCTCTCTCTCCTATTTTATCTTTTGTTAAATTGTAAGTAAGAGCAAGTCCGCAAGTTACTATTAAACATACCAAAAAAAGCACCGTAGCCGGTTTAAGTATGCTACCCACCTCTGCCTTCACCTCCAAAAGTCCTCGGAACGGTATATTTATCGATAAGAGGGACCAGTAAATTCATTAGTATTATTGAAAAAGAAACTCCTTCAGGATAATTGGCATAAAGCCTTATTATTATGGTTATTATTCCACATCCTATACCCATTATAATTTTCCCTTTAGTGGTAACAGGAGAGGTAGAGTAGTCTGTAGCCATAAAAAATGCACCCAGCATTATTCCCCCGGCCAATATATGGTAAAGAAAATCCCCTGTAAAAGGCCTGTTTCCTCCAAATATCCAGGAAAACAGCGCTGCGCTTCCTATAAAACTAAAAGGTATGGCCGGTGATATTACCTTCCTATAAAGCAAATAAGCTCCGCCTAATAATAAGGCCAATACAGAGGTTTCTCCTATTGAACCCATTGCATGGCCTAAAAGAAACTCGATATAATCAGGCCTATTAATACCTTCCATTATCTCTTGCCCTTTTTTTATATAAATAAGCGGTGTAGCGGAAGAAACTGCATCAGGCACCTTGGGGTTTATCCAGTTTGTCATGTGTTGCGTCCATGAAAGCATTAGAATAACCCGGGCTCCCAGGGCAGGGTTCATAAAATTCTGTCCAATACCCCCAAACATCTGCTTTATTATTACAATAGCAATAATTCCTCCCACGGCTGCTATCCATAAAGGTATCGCCGGAGGTAGGTTTAAGGCCAGTAAAACTCCTGTGACCACAGCACTGAAATCTGATATGGTAATATTCCTTTTCATAATTTTTTGAGATGCATATTCGGATATCACGCACGAAATAACGGTAATAAGCACAACCATTATAACTCTTGAGCCAAAAAAATAAATCCCTGAAATAACAGCAGGTACTAGGGCTATTACCACATCTATCATTATCCTTTGAGTAGTGTCCCTACCCCTTATATGGGGTGATGAGGACAACAGCAAGGTATTATTCAAATTCTTTCCCCCTTCCAAATAGCTTCCATATAGCTTCTAAATAGCTTCCAAATAGCATATTCATGTTTTATTCATGCTTTCTTTCTTAAGCAGTGCTTTTCCAAGCCGTATTGAATGTACAAGATGCCTTTTGGCCGGGCATACGTACGAACAACTGCCGCACTCAATACAATCCATAGCATTATATTTTTTCAAACCATCTATATTACCATGAATAGCATTAAGGTTCAAAAAAAGAGGCAATAAGTTCATGGGGCAAGCTTTTACACACTTTCCGCACCTGATGCATGGACTTTCTTTAGGAAGCTCCCCACTTTCGCGGTCAAATGCCAGAAGGGCATTAGTATATTTTAGAACCGGATTTTGTAGTGAAGGCTGGGCCACTCCCATCATAGGCCCCCCCATAATAATTTTATACGGTTCTGTTTTAAATCCGCCGCAAAACTCGAATACATCACCCAGAGGAGTGCCAATTAGAACTTCCACATTGGAAGGATTCATAACTGCCGGTCCGTCTACCGTAACCCTCTTTTTTATTAACGGCATGCCTGTTTTTACATATTCAGCCACAAATGAAACACTGTTTACATTCATTACCACAACTCCTACATCTAGCGGCAACTTTCCGGGAGGCACCTTTCTCCCTGTCAATGAATATATAAGCATTTTTTCTGCACCCTGGGGGTAGCGGGATTTAAGCTTAACCACATTAATTTTATCACTTGTATTTGCAAGGTCTGTCAGCACCTTTATGGCTTCAGGCTTGTTATCTTCAATGCCTATTAAAACATTGTCCACCTTCAGTAAGTCCATAAGGATATTTATACCGCTGATAATATTCCATGAGTTCTCCACTATTTCCCTGTAGTCTGCAGTTATATACGGTTCACATTCTGCCCCATTTACAATTAAAATATCTATTTTTTTGTCCACCTGGGGGGCAAGCTTGACATGGGTGGGAAAACCTGCACCTCCAAGTCCAACAAGGCCGGATTCTTTTATTAACTCAAGCAGTTCTGCATCATTGGAATATACAGGAGGTTTAACGCTTTCATGAATCTCCTGTTTGCCATCTGCCTTTATTTCTACAGCATCAATATACATACCTGATGAATTAATTACCTGGACAATGTTTGTTACTGTTCCGGATACGCTTGAATGAATTGGAGCGGAGACATATTTACTAGATATACCTATTACCTGTCCCACCCTTACTATATCCCCTTTTTTAACAACAAGTTGACATGGTGCCCCTACATGTTGAAGCATTGGAATTACTACCTTTTCAGGCACATCCATTTTTACAGTTTCGCATTGTGCAGTGTTTTTTCTGTGGGGTACTGTTACCCCTCCGCCAAATATCTTTTTCGAAATTAACATATCATTTGACCTCATTTTTCTACTAGTAATTTATTATAATTATTACCAGGTAATAAGTCAAATAAATAACCTCTATATATTAAACAGTAAACATCTATTTATTAGTCTTTTAATTAGTTTACTGTCGTTTTCCTCTTAATTTTATTACCTGGCTACAAATTTCAATAATGTTAATTTTACTAAGTTTGCTGCAACCATTGTTAGTGCTGCATTATAACTACCATATGTTGTACTTTGTATACAATCTGAATTTCCACATTTAAGATATCACCCTACCATAATAAAATATATTAACTTTCAACCCTTATTACATTGTCCACCCTTACTACAACCGGCTCATTTTGCATATCTTCGATTGCCTTTTTCATTGAAAGCTCTTTTGCCTTATGGGTTACAAATATTATCGGGGTGCTATCTCCATTACGGCCTTTTTGTATAACTGAAGCAATACTTACCTCATGTTTTCCGAAAATACCGGCTATTTTTGCAAGCACCCCTGGCTTATCCTTCACTGTCATGCGAATAAAATATTCGGTTTCCCAATTATCGTTAAAACTTACATTATCCGCTACCCTGTTTCCATTGCTTAAAGTGGAATAAGTATGCCTGGACTTATTAATACAGGCAGTTATAATATCCGAAACAATAGCACTTCCTGTAGGTAAGTCTCCTGCACCTTTACCATATAGCATCAGGTTTCCTACAGCATCACCCCTGATAAATATACCGTTGTATGAATCCCGTACTGCTGCCAGGGGATGATTCGTTGGAATAAAAGTAGGGTGGACTCTCACCTCAACCTCCTGCCCCCGTTTTTTAGCTATTGCTAAAAGGCGTATGGTATAGCCCAGTTCCTTCCCGTAATTTATATCATCAATAGCTATGCCGGTGATACCCTCTGTATATATTCTATCCACATGGACCCTGGTATGGAAAGCCAGGGTAGAGAGAATAGAGAGTTTAAACATGGCATCCAACCCTTCAATATCAAAGGTTGGATCAGGTTCTGCGTATCCCAACTGTTGAGCCTCAAGCAAAACGCTCTCAAAACTCCTGCCCTCTTCAGACATTTTGGTAAGTATATAATTGGTTGTCCCATTTATAATTCCCATAATCTCAAATATGTTATTAGCCTGCAAGGATTCTCTTATTACTTTTATAATTGGAATTCCACCTGCAACACTTGCTTCATAATATAAACCTGCCCCATTTTCTCTTGCAGCATCTTCCAATTCAGTCCAGTGCCTGGCCATAACTTCTTTGTTCGCCGTAACTACAGTTTTTTTGTTTTTAAGTGCAGCAAGAATATACTGCCTTGCCGGTTCTTCTCCTCCGATAAATTCAGCAATTAATGATATTTCAGGGTCTTCAACAATATCTTTTACATTATCTGTAAGCAAGCCTGGCTCTACATCAATCTTTCGCTTTTTGTTTATATCCCTTACAAGTATTTTTTTTATTTTGACTTTAATGCCTTCTCTTTTAAATATATCTTCACCGTTTTTTTCAAGTATCTGATATACTCCGGTACCTATATTCCCAAATCCAAAAAAGCCTATATTTATTTCCTGCAAAATGTTCAACCTCCAAAATTGCGTGATAATAGTCTTGAATAATTATACCTCATTTTATGGTACTTTTACAATAGACACTTCACTATATATAGGAACGTTATCCATATACAATGGCATTTTTTTAAAGTGAAGAAATATATTCCCAAGAACATTTAATACCAGCCCATCACAACTCTATCAATTTTAGCTAAATCTTTAATGATTTTTATTTTTTTAAAGTGCCTTTCTTCCATCAACCTGGCAACCTCACGGGCCTGGTTGTAACCTACCTCAAATGCAAGCAGTCCATTACTTTCCAAAAAACAAGGCGCTTCTTCTACTATCTTCTTATAGTAATAAAGGCCGTCTTCTCCTCCGTCCAGGGCAATAATAGGTTCATGGCCTTTTACTTCAATTTGAAGATTTTCTATTTCAGGGGATGGAATATAAGGGGGATTTGAAACAATTATGTCGAATACCATACCATCTAATTTTTCGAATAAGTTACTAAGGACAAAAGTAATTTTATCACTTACTCCATTTGCAACTGCGTTAAGGCAGGCTGTATGCAAGGCCTCCTCAGATATGTCCAGAGCCGTTATACGGCAATTTTTAATTTCAATATAACAGGCGAGACTTACTGCTATACACCCTGAACCGGTGCCCATATCCAATATGCGGACATATTTATCACAATTATAGTTGCCAACATAGTTTAAAACGGTTTCGACAAGTATTTCAGTTTCCGGTCTTGGAATTAAGACATGGGGATTTACATTAAAATTAAGTGACATAAATTCCTTGTGACCGGTTATATATTGAACAGGGATACCACTGGCCCTTAAATTTATAAGGTTAAAATATTTTTCTTCTTCATCCCTGCTAAGCTCATAATTATAATGTGACAAAAGGTATGCCCTGTCGCAGCTTAGTACAAAACATAAAATAACCCCGGCATCAACTGCTGGGGATATCTTTTGAGCGTTTTTCAGTATGTTTATTGCTTTACTTAAAGCCGTTTCAATGTTCATCCACCATCACCAGTTATCTGCATCTTTATCTTCCACCAATACACTTTTCAAAGCCTCAATAGCTACACCAATCTGTTTATCGTCAGGTTCTTGTGTTGTCATAAGTTGAAGAGCCAACCCTGGAGCATTGATTACTTTCATTATTTTTCTTTCACTTCTGCCTGCAATTTTCAGGAGTTCATATGAAATCCCTGCAACAAGGGGAATCAATAATATCCTCAATAGAATATTTATCCATCTCCCGTGCCATCCCACAAGAGAAAAAACTATAATGCTTACTATCATAACAAGAAACAGAAAAGAAGTACCGCACCTGGGATGTTTTGTAGAGTATTTCCTGACATTTTCGACAGTGAGTTCTTCAGCATGTTCATAGCAGTGTATTGTCTTATGTTCTGCTCCATGGTATTGCCAGATTCTTTTTATATCCTTTATTTTAGACGCTAAGGCAATGTAGGTAAGAAACAATACAATTCTTATTATACCTTCGACTAAATTGCGAAGTATTACTCCACCTCCGGTTGTTTTACCTGCTTTTATAAAACCTGCCAGGAAATTGGGGAGCAGGATAAATAAACTTACACCAAGAATTATTGCTATAATAACTGAAAAATAAATAACTACGTCTTTTAGTTTATCTCCCAGTAGGCGTTCTATAAACTTATCAAATTTTGTAGGTTTATCAGCTTCTTCTTCAATGTCCACAAATTCAGCAGAATACATTAATGCTTTCATTCCTAAAACCATTTGCCTCACAAAACCGGTTATTCCACGTATAATAGGAATTTTTGATAATACGCCCTTTGGAGGCAATTCTTTTTTTTGAATTATTATTTCGTCATTTGCTTTTCTTATCGCAGTAACAGCACTTTTAGGGCCAATCATTAGTAAACCTTCAATAAGGGCTTGCCCCCCTATATTTGTTTTTTTCATGGTACATCTTCCTCTATTCCATCTACTATGGTATTTATCCGGATACTTTATTTTTACCCCTTTAGCCGATTCACCCTCCACTCGTAAGCATTAACGAAAGTGGAGGATAAACCGGCTAAGAATAACGTAGTCCCCATTAGTACCATTTTATTCATTATCTTCCAGTCCGTACTTCTTTTTAAACTTCTCAACTCTTCCTGCAGTGTCTACAAATTTCTGTTTCCCTGTAAAAAATGGATGGCATTTGGAACATATCTCTACACGTAATTCTTTTTTTGTAGAGCCTGTAGTAAAAGTCTCTCCACATGCACACCTTACCACTGCTTCACCGTATTTTGGATGAATTCCCTTTTTCATGTGCTTCACCTTCTTTCAAAAAACTTTTGCAACAAGTCACATTCTAACACAAAAATACTCAGTAAAGCAAGTCTTATTATTACCTGTTATTTTAAGTGCAAGTTTTTTAATCGACACACGTAACTTATGCCATCAAGGTAACTTATGCCATCATATACTTTTCAACAAATGCCAGATTAATACTATTTATAAACTCTTCATTACTTTTTGTCTGCATAAGTCTATTAATGAGCATTTCCGTTACTTCCGCCGTACCCATATTACTTACTGCCTTCCTAATAGCCCATATGGCATCCAGTTCTTTCTGGTTCAAAAGCAATTCTTCTCTCCTTGTACCTGACTTATTTACATCAATGGCAGGGAAAATTCGTTTTTCTGAAAGTCTTCTGTCTAAATGAATTTCCATATTTCCTGTCCCTTTGAATTCTTCGTAAATAACATCATCCATCCTGCTTCCGGTATCAACCAGGGCAGTAGCAATTATTGTAAGGCTTCCTCCATTTTCAATATTTCTTGCCGAACCAAAGAACCGCTTTGGACTGTGAAGTGCACCGGGATCAAGTCCACCTGAAAGCGTTCTTCCTGTTGGAGGAATTGTCAGGTTATATGCCCTTGCCAGTCTTGTTATGCTATCCAATAAAATTACTACGTCTTTTTTATGTTCTACCAGCCTCTGAGCCCTTTCAAGTACCATTTCAGCAACTTTTATATGATGCTCCGGGACCTTGTCAAAAGTTGAATACACAACCTCTCCTTTAATTGAACGCTGCATATCAGTTACTTCTTCAGGCCTTTCATCTATCAGCAATACAATAAGCTCAATCTCAGGGTAATTTGCAGTTATACTATTGGCTATTTTTTGTAAAAGAATAGTTTTACCGGCTTTTGGAGGTGATACAATCATACCGCGCTGGCCTTTGCCAATAGGAGCAATAAGGTCAATCAGCCTTGTAGATAATTCCTTTGGTATTGTTTCAAGGGTTATTCTCTTGTTAGGATATATTGGAGTGAGATATTCGAAGGGGATCCTTTTAGATGCCACTTCCGGCGCATCTCCGTTTACTGTCTGTACATAAAGCAGCGCCTGAAATTTCTCTCCTTCCTTCGGTATTCTTCCCTTGCCTCTAACTTTATCACCGGTCTTCAATGAAAACCTTCTTATTTGTGATGGAGATACATATATATCCTTTGAACCGGGAAGATAATTATCGCTCCTTAAAAACCCATATCCGTCAGGCAATACTTCCAATACGCCTTCAACAGGGTCATCACTTTCAATTTTCTCTAAACCATTAATCCAACTATCCCGCTTTTGTTGGTCATACATTCTTCCGGACAGTTTTTCTTCAAACCTTTTAGGCTCTTCCTTAGCCTGATCTTTTGTTTCTGTCCGCGTATCAACGGGAACGTCGGTTATTTTTGCTGCTACATCAAGTTTTAATAAGGGTTTTTCCTCTTCAACTCTTTCTCCTTCTTTTTCTTCTTCTGCTGCTTTTTTCTCTTCACCTATTTCTACTTCTTCTGTTTTTTCTTTTACTGTTGTTGCATCTTTTTCTTCTTCTTCCTTGCTTTTTACTACCGTCTTTTCCTCTTTTCCAGCCGTTTTCTCCTTAGTCTCAGCCTCCGGCTCCACCTTTGCAACTTTTTCTGCAAGGCTTTCTTCTTCTTTGATTTTTGGCGGTCTGCCTCTTCTCGTTTTTTTAGGCTTTGCCTCTTCCTCTTCAAATTTCGGCGCAGTAACTTCGGTTTCAACAGCTTCAGGTTCTTTTTCTTCATCTAAACCTTTATCTTCTCTTGTTTCTTGTACTTCCCTAATTTCTACTGTCTTTTCGTCAGTTTCCTCTTCTTCCGGCCTTTGTTTGGCCTTTTTAGGCTTTTCTTCTACAGGCTTTATATAATCCTGGCCTGATGACTGTCTGCCTACTTCAAGAATTTTTTCAATGAGTTCATCCTTCTTATACCTTGTAACACTCTTAATTCCCATCACTTTCGCAATATAGCGCAAATCTTGCAACTTTTTACTACGTAAATTGACTTCTTCCATAATCCACCACCTTACTTATCTTAGTAACTTATTCTTAGTAAATATTCTCATCTTTTTATTATGCCTTCTTAACTTTAATTAACCCCTCTTATTTAAATTTGAGCCTCTACATGGAAACTTACAGACAAAAATACTCTCCTTTTAAACGCACAAATAAACCCCACCATCCAATAGTAACTATTAGCAACTATATTAGTAACTATTAGCAACTATTAACTTATGAAATTCTGAATAGAGAAGAATTTTTGAACTCTATTATACTCAAATTCTTGCACTTCCTAACATACTTCCAAGCAAATACTCCGGGGATTTATACCTGAACTTCGTAGTTTAATTCTAGTATAACATTTACCAACATTCTGTGTCAACACTTTTTTCTTTTTTTACCTATTCTTTTACCTGTCCAACCTCACACTCATATATATTATATACCTTTTTCGGCTTATTTAAACCATAAAATCAATAAAAAAGGAAGTACTTCTTTTTTATAATTTTAAGAAATACTTCCTTTATAAATTCCCTTTCTATAATTCAGTTTTATAAAAACGTATATAAATCTTTTTACTATTTTTTTAGATAATTATATATCATGACGGCTGCTTCAGCCCTTGTAAGATTGTTCTTCGGGTAGAACTTCCCGCCTGCTCCCGATATAATTTTAAGGCCACTGGCAATAGCCACATATCCTATAAGTCCCGGGTCGATTTGATCTTCATCCTTAAAAGGCACTGTAAATATCCCCGGTATATCGGCAACTTTATCGTACTTAAGAGCCCTTATTAAAAATTTTATTGCATCTTCTCTCGTAACTGAAGATTCGGGAGATTTTTCCCCTTCCTTTATTATCCCTTCCCGCAATAGCTGTTTGTACATATCATCAATTTCATCCGCGTCGCTATCTTCTGATACAATTGTTCCATAATATTTGTCTATTATTTTTGACAATATTATGAAAAAGTCTTTTTGAGTAATTTCTTCATCAGGCCTGTATTCAGGGCCATTAAAGTTAATAATTCGGTACTTTGCCAGTGTTTTAATTTGTTCCTCGGCAAAATGCCCTGCAATATCAGTATACTCTGCCGGTTTATTTTCTTTGTATGGCTTGCCGTTATAATCAAGAATATCTCCTGTATAGGCATCAAGAATTAAGGGTTTTCCTGATTTTAAAGCATACACTAGTTTAATTTGCGGCAGATTGCTTTTCTCGTTATTTTCATCAATTTGAGCTTCAGTTTCTGCCACAGGTTTAGGCAGTGGTACAACATCATTTCCCCTTGATACCTGCTTATACTGAAGCTCCAGGCCTATTTTTTCAAAAAGGGCTTCATGGGCATCTTCATTGGAAATCACGTTTTCCAGGCTGGGGAAGTCTACATCAAACCAATTCATGCTGAAATTTGTAACTTTTCCGTTTACTGCATCAAAGCCTATATAAAGGCCATTATCCGGAAAAGGTATGCCGTTTACCTGTCTTATATATCTGAAGTAATAATATCTCTGCGGTTTCTGTTCTGAAGTTTTGTAGATTTCATACTCTTCCTTGCTTTCATCAAGCTCTGTTTCTGCAAATTTCTCGGGCTTAAAGCTCTTCAGGAATTTTTCAACCTCTGCTTTTGCAGCTTCTTTGTCAAACTTCGGCTCTTCTTCAGAGTAAATGTTATCAACATAAAAACTTGTTATTTCACCGGTTTTGGCATTAACACTTGCTGAAGCATACAGAGTTCTGTAATCTTCTTTTGTTTCTCCCTGCACTTCTTTTCTGAAACTTAAGTTGTATATAAATTTATCCCTTTCAGGCCAGCCTTTGTTTAAATAGACATTTGTCAGCTTATAGCCATCGTCAAGCCCGATTTCGGGGGCCTCTCTCACAATCTTCCCTGCCTCTGCTTCAGTCAGAAGCTCAGCCTGTTTCTTAGCTGCTTCAAGTTCCTCTGGAGTAAGTACCGGCCCCATGCTTACTCCTGCAGCTTTAGCGACCATCTCTTTCTGCACAGCTAATGAACTTTGATCTCCTAAACCGTAACCGTCATAGCCGTAATAGTATGTCCCTATCCGTATTTTTTCACCAGTTATTGCATCAACGACGTATGTTCCATTATCATATTTCGGTACATATACGGGATACACATTGATTTTTTCTTTTTTTGAGTCATAATAGTATTTGTATATGAGTTTTAGACCGAGGTTATTCTCATATGCCTTTTCAGCATCCTCAAGAGATATAACATTTTCTAATGCAGGGAATGATAGGCTGTCGTCCAAGTTATAATAGTAGCTTGTTATTTTTCCCGTCTCGGCATTTACATCAATACCAATGTTATTGGCATAATAAGGTACTCCGTTAACAACCCTGTAATAATTGAAGTAATAGTTTCTTTTTAAAAACAGAATCTGACCGTCGACTTCATCCTGTTTTCTTATTTTTGCAAGAGTACCGGCAGGAGCTATCCTCCTTATAAAATCTTCCGCTTTTTCTGTAGCTTCCTCTTCAGTAACTTTGGGAAACTTTTTTTCCACTTCCTTATAAGGCTCATAATAGTAATATCTTGTGATAACTCCTTTGTCTGTTATACCAACGCTCATGCTGATATCCTTTTCTTTATCTCTCCAGGTTAAGCTCCATGTTTTTACTCCTCTTTCATTAGTGCTGGCATAATAGTCTGTAAATTTAAGTTCTTCAGGAATATCAAATTTTCTTCTGACTGCCTTAATTACTTCTTCCAATTCGCTTTCATTTTCCGTTTGGGCGAAAGTCTGCACCGGAATTACTATTAATACAGCCATCAAGACCGATAAAACCAAAGCTATTATCCGTCTCATATAAAAATCACCCCTCAAATTATGTATTTTTTGTTATTCACATAATTAGACGGATGATTTTCACAAAAGTTCCTGACTCGATGAGCCAAGAAAAAAGTTTTAAAGGGGGACTCACCTTGAACCGTTTGCCTCGAGTATCTTCTCAAACTTCGCGTAAGCTTCTTTCCAGGAAGCTGTATCAGCCGGAGTATATACTCTCGTCGGAAAAGATTTTTCTACCAGGGTACGGGCCTCTTTAAGCCCTGAGACCTCCTTTAAGGCCATCAACTGGCACAAAATATTTCCTAACGATGTGGCTTCTACAGGTCCCGTCACTACCGTTTTCCCGCATGCATCTGCAGTAAACCGGCAGAGTATAATATTTCGGGTACCTCCCCCCACAATATGCAAAACCGGTATTTCGTATCCAACTATCTTTTCCAGCCCTTCAATTGTTTTATTATACTTAAGCGCCAAACTTTCCAGCACACACCTCACAATAGAAGCCTTGTCTTCAGGAACCGGCTGCCCCGTTTTCCTGCAGAACTCCATCACCTTTTCAGGCATATTCCCCGGGCTGTAAAATACATCATCGTCAGGGTCAATAAAAGCACTAAAGGGTTTTGCTTCCTCTGCCATTTCTTCCAGTTCATCATAACTATGGGTCTCACCTGCTTTGTCCCATGTCCTTTTGCACTCCTGCAATATCCATAATCCCATTATATTCTTCAAAAGCCTTGTGGTCCGGTTATAACCGCCCTCATTTGTATAGTCCAGGCTGAATGTAGTTTCATTTATCATCGGTGCCGGCAATTCTACCCCGAGAAGCGACCAGGTCCCGCTACTCAAATAGGCAAATTTCCCTTCGGCCGCAGGTACAGATACAACAGCGCTGCCTGTATCATGCCCTGCAACAGCAATTACAGGCACATCTTGTACATTAAGCTCATCTTTGATATTTTTATTTACTTTGCCGATTACTGTACCTGCATCTATTATATCCGTAAGTATGTCTCCCGGTATTCCCAACTTATCGATAAGGGATTTGGCCCAATTTCCTGTTCTCGGATTCATCATCTGGGTAGTGCTTGCTATTGTATACTCTGAAATTTTTTCACCTGTAAGGAAGTAATTGAACAAATCGGGCATGAGAAGCATGGTTTTGGATTTTTCAAGAATAGGAGAGTTGCCAAGTTTCATTGACAGAAGCTGGTATAAAGTATTAAACTTCATAAACTGTATACCGGTCTCTTCATATATTTCCCTCTTCGGAACAATTTTACATGCTTCTTCAATCATACCTTCCGTCCGATCGTCCCTGTAATGAACAGGATTTCCCAGGAGTCCTCCCGAAGCATCCAGGAGTCCAAAATCAACTCCCCACGTATCTACTCCTATACCTGATATATCCCTGTCGCCCCTATGTACACACCTTAGTATCCCCGTCTTCATTTCATGAAAAAGTCTCAGGACATCCCAGTATAATGTCTCATTGACCATAACCGGGTCGTTGGAAAACCTATGCACTTCATCTAACGTCACTCTTTCTCCGTCATATTGGCCAAGTATGGCACGCCCGCTGCTTGCCCCGTAATCAAAGGCCAAAAGTTTCAGCATGGTATACACTCCTTTCCGGTAACACTTTTTTCATAAATTTATATCTTTATATCAAGTGGTTTATTTATGACTCATTTATGGACTCCTTTGAGTCATTTCATTTATGGATGCTTATATGGATGCTTATAAGTCACTATTGCTCACTTTAAAGGCGTTAAGCCCCATTTCCTTGTAAACCCGAATTCTTTCATTCAAATCAGGATATTTTTTAATAGTTTCATTAGAAAACATGGCATCCTTAATGTTTACAGTAGCAAGCTTTTCATGTCCTATCAGGGCCCAGGTTGAGTCGATTAGGTTCTTGAATTCTTCATTTCTCATTGCAGTACAAACGAATGGCTGCCTGGGTGAATTAATATCCTCGCCGCTTATTTGGAAAAGTTCATATTCCCAGCATAAAGCCTTTACCCTTTTAAGCTGCTCCATAGTATTCCTGGAAGGCATGTATGTAACGGCATTAAACCCGAGTTCTTTTATAACCTGGAAGAGTAATTCAATGTAATCATCCTCAAACTTCTGGGTTTTTTTATCTCCAGTAACAGAATCTGTCACATCTCCAAGATATGCATAGGCAGATATGGCGCCGATACTGTTTGAGAAACCAATCACTTCCTTTATATCAGGGCATTCCAGTGTTGCATCTATATAGAATTTGCCTAACAGGTCGCTTTTCAGTACCCCAAGCAAGTCATATTCATAAAACTCATTCGATACATCAAGGAGGTATCCCTCCAGTCTGGGTTTTATATTAATTTTTAAATCATTTTTTAAAAAATCAACTAATTTTTCCCCTCTTTTAAACCTATCTACCAGCACATTAGCTAATGCAAAAAGTATGTGCCTTTCTGTTATGCTTCCGCCTTCATGGCTTTTTGAGATAGGTACTATATCATTTTCATAGTCAACGCTTATATTATAGGGTTTTAGTAAACGGTTCAGTCTGCCAACCATAAGACTGTTCCGATTATTCCTTTCTCTAGTATATGGCACAAAAAAACTTTTGACATCGTTTATCTTATTATGGGGTATTCCGTGTAAAGCTACATAAGCAACGGAATCCTGGTCGGGATTATTGATTTTTCTCCCTTTTAATGGTGTCCGCGAAAAGTCTGCCCTGCATTCCACCCCGATAGTCGTAGCTATTCCTAATATTTCTCCCGCTTCTATAAACTCCAGCGCTCCGCTGATAGAATCGTGGTCCATAATACCGGCAGTCATTAACCCTGCATTATATGCCATCCATATTGCCTTAGACGGAGAATAGGGAGAAAAGGAATAAAAAGTATGGATGTGATTGTTTACGTCACTTCCTCTTTCAGATACGGGAATTTTACCGCTTTTCACCAATCCGGACAATTTTCTCAAACTTTCCAGCCTTGTCTCAACATTTTCATGGTTTAAATTTTCAATAAGATCTTCAATAATATAAAGGTAGTTATTGTCCATTATATCGCTTCCCCCAAATGATAAATCAAATGATGAATAGTTCAGCGCGTTTCCAATGGTTCAGCGCATTTCCTGTCCACCTGTCACATTAATTGCCTGGCCTGTCATATAACTTGCTTCATCCGATGCAAGAAATACTAAAACATTGGCAACATCTTCATATGTGCATCCCCTGCCCAGGGGAACCTGGCTTAAATATTTCTTCCTTACCTCTTCAACAGTCAGCCCCTGGTTCCTTGCATACTGCTCATACAGGCTGTTAACCCACAGTGGAGAATCCAGCAAATTACCGGGGCATATGGCATTCACCCTTATATTAAATTCCGCAAGTTCAAGGGCAAGGCTCTGTGTAAAACCTATTCCGCCGAATTTGGATGCTGCATATGCTGAATTCTTATACGACCCTTTTTTGCCCGATTTACTGTTAATTTGAATAATATTTCCTTTCCTGTTAGGGATCATGACTTTTGCTGCAGCCTTTGCACACAGGAAATAACCTACAAGGTTTACATCTATCATTTTCCTCCACTCGTTTGCCGGAAATTCGACTACAGGTTTTGCTATAAGAATAGCCGCATTCGAAACAAGCAAATCTAACTTGCCGTATTTATCAACCGCTGTTTTAACCATATTTTCAACTTGCTCTTCATCGGTTACATCTACTTTTACTGCTATTGCATCTGTTAGCCTTGCTGCAACCTCCCCTGCTTTTTCGATGTTAATATCGGCCACAACCACCTTACAGCCTTCTTTATCCAGCCTTTCGGCAAGGGCTTCGCCCAGGCCTTGTGCTGCACCTGTAACTATAGCCACCTGGCCTTCCAATCTTTTATAATAACTGTCCGATGACATAAACACCCTCCCCATTATATTCCTCTGTATATATTCTACATATATTCTACATATATTCTACATATTATTATACTTAATTTCATTCTATCTATCTATCTATACTATCATACTGTCATGACTATCATACTGTCATGATATGATAACTATCATAGGCATCATCTTGAGCCGATATTGGCAAACTCACAAACTTCTCTCCTCACCTCTGTTATCCTATAATTCCTCTACCTCCGGTATCTCATAAAACCTCTACATCATGTCTTCTTATTTCCTCCATTAAATCTTCCGGCAGAGGTTTTTCACACACCCATATGTCAATATCTTCCAGCGTTGCATAGGTAAAGGGCAAATTTTTATTTATTTTACTTGTATCCATCAACATTATTACTTTCTTCGCCCTTTTAACAACCTTTCTCTTCAGCTCACACTCATAAATATTCCCTACGGTAAAGCCACTATCGACTGAAAAACCCGATGCAGACATAAATGCCAAATCAATATTTACCAGATCCAAAAGGGAATTAGCATATGGGCCTGACATTGAAAGTGTATTTCTGTTAATCTGTCCCCCCAAGGTTACAACTGAAGGCCTGAGTTTTTTTACAAGTTCCAATGCAATATTGGCCCCGCTTGTCAGTATGGAAAAACTATCATCAGGAATAATTCTGGCAAGGCACATCAATGTACTTCCGGCATCAAAATAAATGGAACGTCCCGTTTCAACCATACCAACGGCTTTTTCCGCTATTTTCATTTTAGCCTCGACATTTTCAGTAGCCCTTATGGAATAAGCATCTTCTTCCTTTTGGGTAACCCCGACCTTTTTAACACTCACTGCCCCTCCGTAAGTACGTATCAAGTATCCTTCATTTTCAAGGTTAATAAGGTCTCTCCTTAATGTCATGGTTGAAACATCGGGAAACATTTCCTTTAACTGCTGAAGCTGAATTTCCCCTGTATTTTCCATTATGTTCAATATTTGTTGTTGCCTTTCATTTAACACAAAATCACATCCTACTATTTTATGTTATACTCCCAGTTTATTCCTTCTTAACTGTTCATTCAGGGTAAAGTTTGTAGTCGGGATATGTCCCTTCAAAGGTATAATTTTTTCATGGACTGCATCAACAATCCACTCAGGCTGCGGGAAAAAGTATGTCTCAAGCTCGTGTGCAGGAGTAATCCAGTTTCTTGAACCTACCACCACGGGAGGGGCATCAAGGTAATCGAAGGCAACTTCACTTATTGTTTGTGCCATATTCTTCAAGTAGGACCCCCTCTCACATGCATCACTTGTTAATAAAATTTTACCTGTTTTTTTAACAGATTCCAATACTTTTTCATAATTAAACGGCACCAATGTACGGGCATCAATAATTTCAACTGAAATCCCATACTTTTCTTCAAGTATTTCTACCGCATCCAAAACCCTGTAGAGAGTTGCACCTATAGTCAGGATTGTAAGATCCTTACCTTCTTTCTTTATGTCAGGCTCACCTATAGGCACTTCATAATAACCTTCCGGAACCCCTTCAGGATGGAACAATTCCCCTATATCATATATTCTCTGGCTCTCAAAAAATATTACCGGGTCTGTTCCCATAAGGGCACTGTTCATAAGCCCCTTTGCATCATAGGGTGTAGCAGGGAATACTACCTTTAATCCAGGTATATGCGCCACTAGGGATGTCCAGTCCTGAGAATGTTGAGCCCCATACTTGGAACCTACAGATACCCTTATAACAACAGGCATTTTAAGCAACCCGGCACTCATGGCCTGCCATTTCGACAATTGGTTGAATATTTCATCTCCTGCCCTTCCCAGGAAATCGCAGTACATCAATTCTGCAATAACCCTGCCGCCACACATTCCATACCCTACTGCCGAACCTACAATTGCGCCTTCGGAAATTGGCGTGTTAAAGAGCCTATGATATGGCAGCGCTTCGGTAAGTCCCCGGTATACGGCAAAAGCTCCTCCCCAGTCTCTGTTTTCTTCCCCGTAAGCTATCAATGTAGGATCTGTATAGAACTTATCAAGTATAGCCTCAAAAATAGCGTCCCGCAACTGTAATACCCTGTTCTTGGGCACAGGTTTGCCATTTTCAATTCCCGCTCTTACCTTCTTTTTAATTTGCTGCACTCTCGGATTTTCTTCTTTAGATATTAATACCTCACATTCTCCGTCTTCCATCTTTTCAATCCGCTGATTCGAGAACATCAGCCTGCCTATGGCATCAGAATCCTTGATCAAATCCATCCTAGGGGAAACATTGTCATCCGTGGCAAGTTTACATGTCTTTGTTATCAGTTCCCTTACATTTTCAAGAATTTCTTCAAATTCATCATGGCTTGCAACGCCAGCTTTGACCAGTTCATTTCTATAACAAACAAGGGAATCGTCTGCCATCCAGGCTTCAATCTCTTCTTTTGTCCTATAACTGGAGGCATCTGATGGAGAATGGCCTGTAAACCTGTATGTTAATGTATCAAGGAGGACAGGACCGTCTTTTTGTTCAAGTATCTTTTTCTTCCTGCGTATAGCATCAATAACCGCTAAAGGATTATACCCATCTACTCTTTCCGCATGCATCTGTTCAGGGTTGACACCCGCCCCTACACGGGCAAGTATCTTGTACCCCATGGTCTCTCCACAGGTTTGTCCTCCCATGCCGTACTGGTTGTTAAAGAAATTAAATATTAATGGCAGTCCCCCCTTATATTCTCCTTCCCATAGCAGCTTGTACTGGTCCATTGTGGCAAGGCAAATGGCCTCCCATACAGGCCCGCACCCCATGGAACCGTCTCCTATATTTGCTATAACTATGCCTTTTTTCCTGTTTATCTTCTTATATAATGCCGCGCCTACTGCAATATCAGCAGATCCTCCTACTATGGCATTGTTTGGGTATATACCGAAGGGTGGGAAAAATACATGCATTGAACCTCCCAATCCTTTATTAAATCCCGTTTCACGGGCAAAGTTCTCTGCCAGGACTCCGTAGACCAGAAAATCTATTGCCAGTTCTTTAACATTACCCTTATCTTTTTGCTTGCCTTCAACCACTTTCAGAATCCTGCCGTCAAAAAAGTTTTCCATTATGTCCAGAAGCTCATCGTCACCTAACTTTTCAATAGCCGAAAGCCCCTTTGCCAGGACTTCGCCGTGGCTTCTGTGGGAACCGAAAATAAAATCATCTTTGTCCAGAAGATATGCCTGCCCTACTGCCGATGCCTCCTGCCCCAATGAAAGGTGCGCCGGCCCCGGGTGATTATACTTTATGCCGTTGTATTCACCTGTAGTTTTAATGGCATTTAGCATTGTTTCAAATTCACGGATAATGGCCATATCCCTGAATATTCTCAAAAAATCTTCTTTCGTATAATTTTCTTTTTCTTCCTCAATGGTTTTATTGTATTGGTTTACAGGAATGTCTTTAAAAGTTATATTTCCGCTTTTTCTTACTTCCTTTGGATCAATGAATTGTGATTTCGGCATTTAACTCCCTCTTTTCATATTCTATTTCTATGTTTTAAGTAAATTTTCATGTTTTAGGTGATATTTCTTTTTTTTGGTAATTTTCTATGTTTTAGGTAAATTTCCCATGTTATAAGTAAAATATGCCTTCCCTTATAATCTCCGACACTGTTGGATGAGGGAATACAATTTCCTTAATGTCATCAACCCTCATCTCCATCTCAATCATAGCAGCTGTGCCGTATATAATCTCCGATGAATAGTTACCAATCATGTGAAGGCCAACCAGCCTCCGGTATTTCTTATCTATAAGGATTTTACAAATACCATCCCCACCTTCATTTTCAGCAAGGTATCTTCCGCTATACCTCATTGATATTTTGGAAACCTCGACCTCTATTCCCTTTTGCCTGGCTGTTTCCTCAGTTTCACCAACGCCTGCAACCTCAGGATTTGTATATATGACGTAAGGAATGGCATTGTACCGCATAACATCCTTTTTACCAAGGATGTTGTTTATACATACTTCAGCTTCCCTATAGGCGGTATGGGCAAGCATTGAATAGCCATTCACATCCCCTGCGGCATAGACTCCCGGTACATTGGTTCGGCCTCTTTCATCCACCTTTATACGTCCATTTTCAATCTCAACGCCAATCCTTTCAAGTCCATAGCCATCCACTACCGGCTTCCTTCCTATACTCATTAAAATCTTATCGGCTTCAACCGAGGCTCTTTCTCTATTATATTCATAAAGGACCATCCCCTCTTTTACCTCAACAACTTTCGAGCTTAACTTAAATACAATTCCCTTTTTTTCATAGGTTTTCATCAAAATATCCGATATTTCTCTCTCATTATTGCCGGCAATGTGATCCAGCATCTCAATAATTGTGACCTTGCTTCCGGCAGAATTGAAATAGGAAGCCATCTCAAGGCCTATAACCCCTCCCCCTACAATTACCAGGGAGCCGGGCACTTCTTTTATGTCCAGTATTTCCCTGTTAGTGAGGACAAAGCCCTTTTCCATCCCCTCTTTAACCCCAGGAATTGAGGGCAATATGGGCATGGAGCCTGTTGCAATAAGAAGCCTTTTACCAATAAAGCTTTCGTTATTTATCCTTACTTCATACCCTTCGCTGCTTCTTCCGGCTATCTCTCCCGTCCCTTCTAATATGGTGACATTGCTTTTTTTAAGTTGAGCCTTGATTCCTGCAACAAGGGTTCTTACCACTTTGTTTTTTCTCTCGATAACTTTGTCATGGTTAAATTTTACATTTTCCGATACTACTCCGTATTTCTCACTATACCTGGCATTATCGTACATCTTTGCCGAATACAACAGGGTTTTGGATGGAATACATCCTTCGTTAAGGCAAACTCCCCCCAATGCCCTTTTCTCTATTAAAAGCGTATTCAGCCCTGCCTGCCCTGCCCTTTCTGCACCGAGGTAGCCTGCAGGACCGCCTCCGATGACTATTAAATCATATACCATATTTCTCAACTCCAAATTGCATTATTTAAAATTATTTTAATATTCTATGTATCTATTTTTATTCCCGCAGCTTGCAAGCCGGCAAAACCGTTTTAAATTTTCCGGTAAAATGCCGACACCGGCATGTTTACTTCGCCAGTAAAATACTGAAATTTTCGAGGTTTGTTTTTAAATCCTTGAGGAATCTTGCCGCAGGAGCACCATCCACCGCCCTGTGGTCAAATGTCAGGGATAACCCCATTGCAGGATAATAAACATACTGGCCGTTAACTTCCTTAACACGTTGAACAATATTATTGACTCCAAGGATACCTGTTTGTGGAGGATTTAAGACCGGGGTAAAGGATTCTATGTCTAACATGCCCAGGTTTGTTACAGTGAAAGTGCCTCCTTTTAGCAGGTCGGGATTGATTGTACCCTTCTGGCATTCTTCAGCAAGTTCTTTAACTTCAGCAGATATCTCGTTTAGTGATTTATGATTTGCATAGAATATAGTAGGTACCATTAAACCCCTTTCAGTATCAACAGCCACTCCCAAATGGACAACATTGAATAGCAACATCCTGTCATCGAGGAAATGGGCGTTTAATGGTTTATGTCCAGGTAAGGTCCTGGATACTGCAAAAAGTACTATATCATTAATAGTTATATTCCGGAGTCCTAATTTTTCTTTGTTCTCCTTTAGTTTCTTCCTGTATTCCAGTATTTCAGTAGCATCAAAGGTAGTATTCAAGGTAAGTTGGGCTGTTGAAGACAAGGAATGGTGCATTGCCTTTGCTATTACTTTTCTTATATTGGTAAGTTTTACTTCAGTAAACTCCGCCTCTCCTGGCACAACTCCAGGTGAATAAGATGCATGTGCTGCCACTTGGGATTCTGATTGTACTCTTCCTAAATCACCGGTTGTTATTCTTCCTCCTATGCCGCTACCTTCCTCAACAATTTTTGTTTCGGATTTCAGGCTTTCATCTTTAGCTGCAAAAGTAAAAACAGGACCTTTTTCCATTAAAGAAATAATATCTCTTTCAATTATTCTTCCGTGAGGTCCCGTGGGTTTTGCATAACGGTAGTCAATCCCCGCTTTTTCAGCAAGATTTCTAGCCCTTGGCGAAATTCCAATCTTTCCGTCGCCGGTATCGCTTCTAATGAAACCGGTTTCTCCACCTGTGCCTATGCCTTGCTGTTTCGCTGCATCTGCCGCTGTATCTGCTGCCGCCTCTATCGCCGCATCTGCCGCTACATTTGCTGCTACATTTGCCGCATATGCTTCCCCTTCCCCTTCAACACCAACCTTATCTGCTACCGTTGTCTTAGTCACCTTATCCTCCCGGCCGATTTGTGTGCGGGGGTCAAACTCTGAAACATCATCTCCTTCCCGGCCGATTACGCAAACATTTGTTAGTACCGGTACATCGTCACCCTCCTCAAAAAATATCTCAAGAAGTATTCCATCTTCTTTAGCTTCTTCATCGAAGGTAGCCTTGTCGGTCTCATATGTAAATAGAATATCCCCGGCTTTTACCTGGTCACCCTTCTTTTTATGCCACTTTGCAATAATACAGCTTTCGACTGTTTGCCCCTGCTTGGGCATGATTACTGGTATAGCCATATATTACCCACCTTTTAATATGTTAGATTATTTCATCTATATGTTATATATTATCATCACACGTGATAAAAGTCAACAATGTCTTTTACTCTAACGGACGCATTTTCTTCATAAAAATAAAATGCGCACTTTACGCTAACTATTCTCATTTATTTTCAAGTGCTTTTTCGGCCATATAGGAGCTTCTTACAAGAGGCCCGGAAGCCACGTATTTAAAACCCATCTCATAGCCTATGCTTTTATACTCCTCAAATACATCGGGATGTATATATTCAACTACAGGGTGGTGTTTTTTAGAAGGGGCAAGATATTGCCCTATTGTTAAGAAATCACAGCCTGCGCTCCTTAAGTCCTCCAAAACCTCAATCACTTCATCCCTTTTTTCACCCAACCCCAGCATAATACCGGATTTTGTCCGGATGCTGCTATTTTCCTCTTTGACATTTCCAAGCAAACCCAGTGACCTTTCATAAACAGCCATAGGCCTTACTGAGGGATAAAGTCTGGGTACCGTTTCAATATTATGGTTGATTATTTCAGGCATGGCATTTATTACTTTGGCGAGAGCTTCCCTGCTTCCTTTAAAATCCGGTATCAATACCTCTATTACAACCTTTTTATCCAGGTTCCTGATTTCCTCAATTACCCTTGCAAAATGCCCGGCTCCTCCATCAGGCAGGTCATCCCTGGTAACAGAAGTTATTACCACATGGTGCAGGTTTAGTTCTGCAACGGCATGGGCTATATGCAGGGGCTCATCTTTATCAACCGGCTGAGGCTTGTTTTTTTCCACGTTGCAAAAAGTGCAGTTCCTTGTACATGTTCTCCCTAGTATCATGAATGTGGCAGTTTTTCTGTTAAAACACTCCATCCTGTTTGGACAGTTGGCCTCTTCACACACTGTATTAAGGGATAACTTCCTCAGGATGTTTTCCACCTCTGCATACTTGCTGTCCCCCTGTATCCTGATTCTCAGCCAATCGGGTTTTTGTTCGTACATTGTATAATCTCCTCTTCACATTATTGTATAATCTCCTCTTCATACTCAAGATTGAATATTTGGCAAAAATAATCAATAACCAAATCGTTTAATCTTTCAAAATCCTGATGAACCCCTGTTATTTTCTTAAGCGATGTTACTCCCCTGTCTGCAAGTCCGCATGGTATTATCCACTTGAAATGCTCGAGGTCCGTGTTTACATTAAATGCAAAACCGTGCATGGTAACCCAGTGTTTTACTGCAATCCCTATAGCAGTAATTTTTTCTTCCCCTATCCATACGCCGGTATACTTTTTTTCTTCCCTGTGGGCTTCAATACCATATTCTTTCTTGAGAAGCCGGATAAATACCTCCTCAATTTTCCAAACAAAGTCTTTTATATCCCTTCCATGTCTCTTCAAATCCATAACCGGATAACCCACTATCTGTCCGGGGCCGTGGTAGGTAACATCTCCACCCCGGCTCACTTCGTATATGTTAACGCCACTGGATTTCAGTACATCTTCAGGCACTATTATGTTACTATATTTTCCGCTTCTTCCTATGGTAAGTACCGGGGGGTGTTCCACCAGCAACAATATATCTTCCCTTTCACCTGATTGTACCTCCTTCATCATCTTTTCCTGAAGCTCAAGGGATTCCTGGTAGTCCACCATTCCCAGTTTTGCAACATTTATCTTTTTCATCGTCTCATTTACAGCTATAGCATCTCCCTCATATTATTTATCATATTATTTAAAGTATTATTTATTTATAGTGCCACCAACCCGTAACTTAAGTTACAGGTACATACCCTATTATTTAGTACGAGCACATACTCTATTATATGGCATTATATAGCTTTGGCATGCGTCAACAAATACTTTTCAGCTTCTACACACCACAAACCATTGTTGTTCTTAACAATTTCAGCCAACTTTGCGAAAAGAGGTTCTATCTTTCCTTTTTCCTCAAAATCAGCTATGGCCGTAAGTTCCATTTGGATATTAGTGTAAATCAGTTTCTTCCCGCCTGGTATATTCGGTAATTTTAATGTAGTTTCAACAACACTGTCAAGGCCTCCTATATGAGTAACCATTGCTGCAGGGTTTATCAAACCCTTCTCCATCATTTCCAGGGACTCAACCATATCATCGGTATTTCCTCCACTTGTGCCTACAATATGGGTCGAGTTGTAATGCACGTTATAGAAGTTCAATTCTGCCGTAAAGTTAGGATTTGTAGGTCCTGCAAAAAAGTTTAAGCACCCGTCCTTGCCCAGTATTTTGTCTCCCTGTTCAACAACTGCCCTTACAGGAGCAAATACAAAAACATCATCATATCCTTCCCCGCCTGTAAAAGAGGTAAGGTATTCCGGAACGTTTTCTACATTGGCTGTGTTTACGTATTTGAGGGTAACACCATTTTTCGCGGCTTCTTCAACAGTATAAATAGAAGCCGCCCTTTTTAACCTGGCTTCATCTATGTCGGTTACGACAAGAAGTCCAGGCCTCCTGTCACAATGAATAACATAGTCAATAGCACCAAGTCCCATTGGCCCTACACCTGCCAATATAGCCATATTACCCCCTTTTTTAATACCCATGCTGTGTATATATGAACCTGCCGTGGTATGATAACTGGCATGGAACGCACCCACTATACAGGACATGGGTTCAGCAAGAGAACCGTAAAAGTAGGCTTCACCGTCATAATTCAAAAGGCAATTCTTTTCCATAACTTCGTTAGGTATTATTATATAAGTGGCAGCTCCCCCAATATATTGGAATGTATATCCGGGAGCAGCATAGGGGTTGCTCTCCAGATTCAGGGCAGGTTGGATGGAAAACTTGTTTCCCACCTTGAATTTGTGATGCCATTTTTTCCCTACTTCCACTATTTCCCCGCAAAATTCATGCCCTATTATAATAGGGTTCTTATCCACATCCTTCGGCACTCTTTTATGGTCGGCACCCTGTATTGCTGCCTTGTAAGAGGACATGCATATACTGTCTGAAACTACCCTGGCCAGGATTTCATCATCTTTAACCTTAGGAAGTTCAAACTCTTCCATCCTTAGATCATTTTTTCCATATAGCCTCACTGCTTTTGTTTTCATTTTAATCCCACCTTATTTTTATTTTTGTATTTACTGCTTTATTTTTGCGTTTACTGTTCAGGTTTTGCCTTTAAATTTTACAATATTATACAAAACAAACATATTAGTAAAATTTCATTTACTTTTTTAATTATATCAAAAAAATGATATTTTTGAACATGATTCTGTTAAAATTTATTATAAATGCACATATATTATAATTATAAATCCTGCACTTCGCATCCATAGTTTATTTACCATCATGTTTTAATATGGCAGTATGCGATTTCCTATATTCACAAATCCGCTAACAATCATTTCTTTTCAATCTCTTATGATTCAAATACCTCTTTGAGTGGTGCCTGCAGGCCATCAAACCAATACGATTTTACAACTTCACTGTTTTTATACGTTACAAACGAGTCAATCTGAAAATCTTTGAACCCGTAAACCAGTACGGTTCTTCCCTCAGGGTCTACTACCCAGAATTCCTTTACACCCGACAGCATATAAGTATTCAATTTATCTACCATGTCTTTAGACCTGGTACCAGGCGATAATATCTCTACCACCAGCGTTGGTGTTCCCATATACCGCCCCCTTTCGTCCACAGTATGCTCCAAGTCACAGGCAATAAGCAAATCAGGCTGCATCACATCCGGATCTTTAAAATCTTTTTTATAAAAGTGTACATCAAAAGGTGAATAGAATACCTTACAAGGCTTTCCCTTCAGATAATTTCTTAACAGGATATATAGATTTCCGGAAATATCCTGATGATAGGTGCTTGGGGACGACAACAGGACAATCTCCCCATTGATGTACTCCATACGCAGATCGCTTTTTTCATAAATTTCCATGAATTCTTCATAGGATACCTTTTTTCCACCGTACTGATAATCCGGAGCTTTTTCCCGTACGGTAAAATACCTCTCAATATCCGTAATATACGGTGTCATGCGAACTACTTTCTTGCCGTTTTTTGTAATTACTACCTCGTTATCATCACATACATAATCCAGGTATTTCCCAAGGTTGGACTTCAATTCTGTGGCTGTGATTACCACTTTATTTTCCTTTTCCATATTCATATCACCCCGTACTATAGTTTTATTTCGTACAATATAGCTTTTGGTTTTGTACATATATAATATTATATCGTACGATTATTTGCAATATTATACTGCAATGCCACTATTTAAAATACAGGGTTCATAATATCATAAAACCGCCGTTTATGAAACATCGGATCTTTCCTTAAGGAAGATACCTCAAAATTTCTGTGATGAAAATAATAAAATAGCGCATAGCACAATTTACAGGGCTATATATGGGTTTGGCAAAAGTATAGCCGACAGCGATAAAATAAGAGGCAGTATCAAGGAGCTTAAGGATAGGTATTTATCTTCAAGCGAGGGATATATACCTGAAAAGTCCCTGTATGAGAATACCTTCCGGCGAGAATCCGCATTAAGGGAACTGCTTTTACCCCTTGCAAACTTAAGGTTTGAACCAAATTTATGCAAGACATTCTACATATATATAAAAGTTTCAAGAACAGTATTATCAGGATTGGACCCACTTGTCAGCTCAATATATGCAAGATGATTTTTACGTTAAAAAGTGAAACACCAATAGTGCTGCCGGAAGTGATATATTGAAAAATACAGAGGGTGGAAATTAAAATTTGCTATCAAATGTAAAAAAAAGAGAGTTGATGCTGTTTCCCAGGTAGTAAAAAAGTAAAATCAGTTAGTAAAAAAACGGCCTCTTAAAAGGAAAACTTGGTAATCAAACAAACGATAAAATTGTTGTGTTTGTTTATCGTCATAGCTTGCTACTATTCTTATATAGAATTGGAGATACACCAATATATTTTTTAAAAACTCTTGAAAAATGTTCTACATTTGCATAACCAACTTTCTCGGATATTTCTGTCATTTTCATATTTGTAGTTGTCAAAAGCTTTTTAGCTTTTTCTAACCGCAAAAGACTAATATACTCTTTGATTCGGACTCCGGTTTCACTTGCGAATTTTCTACTTAAATAACTCTCATTGAATCCAAACTTTTGTGCAATTTCTCTAAGTGATAAATTCTTTCCAAAATTTTGCTCAAGATAAAGTTTTATTAGAGTGATTGGTTGTGTACCTTTTAATGATAAGAAATAGTTCTCTATTTCATTAATTTGGTTCGAGATCCACTTTTCTAATTGGGTAAAGGAAGTAAAGTTGCTGATTTGTTGTTTTACATGGATACTATCCCCTTTGAATTTGTTTGGAAGAAGTCCAAGATCGAAAATATGGTTGATAAGGTATAAATATAGCTCTAATGTTACTTCCAATACAACTTTTTTATCAATCCGATGGAATTTTAGTAATTCCAAAAAGCTAATCAATACTTCTTTAACTTTATTAAAATCTATGTTGTTTATATGATAACGCAGGTCATCCTTGAATTTTATAGTATTTACCTCATAGATCTCGCTAGATGAAAATTGACTTTCATGGAAGAATTTATCATCAAGATAGAATTTTAGAGATTCGATTCGTTCAATTGCCTGTGTGCATAACGAATCTAATGTATGCAGTGTTCCAATATCGCTAATTCCAACTAAGTAATTGTGGGTCGTTTCTTTGAGAATTTGTTCCCTTACAATGTTTTGTATTTTTCTAAATAATAGATTTTCTTTTGAGGAAACCTTGAAACTAGCAATGTCAAAAACCACTATAATCCCTTTAAGGAATACTAGCCATATGATGGAATATTCCTGTTCCATATTTTTTAGATTTAACTTTATACAATCCTCATACTTATTTTGACAGTGATTAATTACTAAAACTATATACTGACTATTTAACTTCAGAGTAGTATTCTTTTGTGCTGTTTCTCTAAAGTAAGTTTCTAAATATTTTTTTCTCTTTGGTGTTTCCAGAACTAGTTGTTTATAACGTTCAAGCGCATCAAGCATGTTTGTTGAATCAATATCCTCTTTTAGAACATAATCAAGTGCACCGGCTTGAAAAGACTTTTTTACAAGATGAAAATCACTATAGGAGCTTAAAACAACAAATTTGGTATCGGGCTTAATTGCCAGAGCCTTTTCAATTAAAATGTATCCATCCATATGAGGCATTTTTACATCAGTGAAAACAATATCAACATCATTTTGTGCTATAAATGATAAAGCAGTATATCCATCGTAAGCAAGGCCAATGATTTCCATATCAAACATTTTCCATGGAACTTTCTGTTTTAATACCTCTAACACAATGGGTTCATCGTCTACCAGCAAAATTTTGATCATTGCCTTAATCCCCCCGATAAATTATAAGTTCTCTCGGAAACCATTCCGAGCATTGAAAAATAATGTATCAATAAAGTTGACATAAAGCTATTCACTCCAATTCTGACCATATATTAACATCTTATATAATATATCCCTAATTGCAAAAATGGCTGATTTTAGAATATATTATCAGATATTTAATAATATACAGCCATAAATTGTGCTAATAGCCATATATCAAACTTGATTTTGGCAAAACCACTCCAAAATGGAAATAGATACTATTTTTATTCAATAATACCAAAAAGGAGTGGTTTGCTATGCTGTTCTCTAAATCTACACATAAGCAGTATCAGGATTTTGTATTGTCTTTCATCAATGCCTTCTACATCAATGTGAATAAACTTATTCCTGTACTGCGCTATGCCAAACACATTGTCGCCTTCTTCATTTCCGACCTGACAGGCCTCTATGACATCATCAGGCATGCTTACACCAATTCACCCTGCGGAGCCAAACCCAAAGACCCTCTTGCCTTGTTCCGCTCACTTATCCTTATGACTTACTGTAAATTTACAAGCATCGATGCATGGATAAAAGAACTCCGCAACAATGACCTGCTCGCCATACTGAGCGGCTTTCTCCCCTGGGGCTATAAACCCTCAGGCAATGAGTCCTATCTCCCGGATACCATACCAGGCGTCGGTACCTTCTACGACTTCATGGACCGTCTCGTAATTATTGATAAACTCTTCCACAAATCCCATTACAGAAGGCCAAGAAACTCGGATCTCTGGAACACCCTTTACAACAAGCGGCCTTCTACAGAACGCTGCAACGACCGTATTAAAAACGACTTCGCCATAAAGCATGCCGGCGTGCGTTCCATCCAGCGCTGGACAGTCAGGGTTTTCCTCGGCGCTTTTTGCATGTATATCGATGCCTGGTACAAAAACTGTGATTTGAAAATCACTGACTTGTTCCCGGTTTTAAAAGATATACCTGCCTAAATGCCCATAAATTTATCCCTTCATTAGAGAACCTGTCATCTTCCAGGTTCAGCTTCGCTATGCACATTTTCAAGGTCCAATTCTTAACTCCTTGCCATTTTTTTCTTTATATTGGTATTTTAAGGCTTATTTCCTCTAATTCCTAAATCTGTTTTCAAGTTCACTTATTTTTGTTTTGAATAGGTAACTTAATTATTATAGTTGTTCCCGAATCAATTTTGCTCTTTATCTCCAGACTGTAATCTGCGCCATAGATTAGTTTTAATTTTTCATGAATTCCCCTGATACCAAGATTACTGAAGTTGTTTTTGTTGCTACTGCTATTTATAATTTCATTCATTTTCTGCTCATCTATACCCTTGCCGTTATCTTCAACTTCAAAGAATAAATTATTATCTATTCGATAATTACGAATAGTTATAATACCTTCATTGCTATTCGGGTTGACACCATGGAAAATGCAGTTTTCCACCAGCGGTTGTAATATAAAATTAGGGACATAATACTTATCCAATTCGCTATCAAGTTCATATGAAAAATGAATTTTATTTTCATAAATAATGCTTTGAATATTTATATAGTGCTTCACATTTGAAATCTCATCTTGTACCGTGATAAATTCACCTTCCCTGCTAATACTATTTTTCAATAGCTTTACAAGAGAAGTGACAAGTTCACTGATCAAATCCTGGTTGTTCTTTAGAGCAATATATTTTATAGAATTTAATGTGTTATATAGAAAATGGGGGTTAATCTGAGCTTGGAGTTTTGCCAGCTCCATTTTTTGACTCTTCTTTTCTGTTTTTTCAAGTTTTTCCACTAATGAAATAACTCCGGAACTGATTTTTAGTAATTCATAACATGAAAACTTTCTTAGATCAACTTTCTCAGTTCCAGACTCAATCTCATTGATAAAGTTGATAAGATATTGAAGTGGCTTAGAAATATTTCTGTATATTATATATAGGAAAAACGCAAATATCGTAATACAAATAAGAATTATAATAAAAGCCGAATCCCTAACTATAGTTAGTTCCTTAAAAATAGAATTAAGCGGTATTTTATTTACAATCCTCCACCCGTACTTGTTAGAAGATGAATATATGCATAAATATGCTTCTTTGCCATTTGATACTTGATATGAACCTGCCGGATCTTTAGGGGATATTGCATGCGGAAAATCTGACAATTGTTTTCCAAGTGTGTTATGCTGTGAGGCGATAATAATACGATTTTTATCATCAATTACAAAAAATTGACTATTATTAGGTATATTAGAATAGATTCTCCTAAAGTTTGCTTCTTCTATAGCTATAGATATTACCCCAATTGATTTGAAGCTTTTTTTATCCAGTATAGCCCTGCTAGCAAAAAATAAATAACTATTCGGGTTAATAATACTTCCACTGTTTTTCATACCAATCCAATTAGTTTTTCCTTGCATAGACACTGTGCTTTTATACCACTCGTTATTTCTTATATCATCTTCGTTTAAATATATAATTTCTCGATAATGATAAAACCCTTTAACAGGAGAAATTAAAAAAACATTATTGATTTTGTTTCGAAAGAATAATTTGTCAAAATATTTATCCCAGTTATCAAATAGCACTTTTAAATTGTAATCAATATAGTCAAATCTTGCACTTTTTATCTGGCTTTGAATATTGGAATCATTAACAATTTGGTCAAAATAATTATCAATTCTTATAGCTTCATTCTCAATGTTTATATTGATCTGTTCCAACATATTTATGGCATTATCGGTAATTTTTGTTTTTATGATATCCATTATATAAAAATAGCTTAAAAGGCTAAAGCATAAAACCGGGATTATAATGAAGAACAAAAAGGAGGCTATGAGTAAATTCTTTGAAAGGGCCTCTTCATAAAATTTTTTATACAGCAATAGAGCATATTTTAAAAAAGGGCTGGTTTTTTTAAGAGCAGCATGTTATAATAAAAATATGGAAACAGGTGTATATAGCAAGGATAAGAAAATT